>JBNJDH010000123.1:0-8531 GCA_051744695.1 Bacteroidota bacterium
CATCTCTGCAAATATGTTCTTTAACAAAGGGGGAAGAACCAAACCCTCTTCCTTATACATATCCCGGATTTCATTAAATCTCTGCTGAGCCTCACTGGTTCTATCCATTTCTATCATAGTTTTTAAAAAGCCGGCAATTATCTCCTCATCAAACTTAATTAAGGGCTGTACCTCCTCATAAAATTTCTCTAGTCTTTCATACTCATTTTTGTCCTTGAGGAATTTATCCATTTTCAGCATAGTATTTTTCAAAAGGTTTCTGTAATAATTTCGGGTTGACCACAGCCATTCTTCAGTTTGTGCATTTGGCAGATAATCCCCATTATAAAGTGAAAGTGCTTCTTTAAAAACATCAACAGCCTTTGTTGAATCACCTTGTTCACACGTATCTGATGGCAAACATCATTTAATGGAATATCCTTTTTTATCAGATCTTGCAATACTTTCAGCGATTCCCGGGCTTTTTCCGTACCAAGTAAATTATTTAAATATTGCTTTACGTAATTCAGTTCGGAGCGAAGCACTTTGCCGTCAGCCTTCATCACAGCGGCCATCAGCACAAGTAGAGAAACCACGAAACCGTCACGCGCCGAACCCGAAGAAACGGGCCGGGTTTTGCCTTCCACTGTAGTGGCTTCTTCGGCCTGGCCCCCCAAAAACATTCCGATCAATGCCCCAACGGGCCCAAATATCCACCAACCAATTCCAAAACCGAGTAATGATCCTAAAATCCCCATATTCTTTTTAATTCAGCATGAATTTCCAAAACCTGCGGAACCACCAGATGCTGGTCATCAGCCAATATTTCATAATCAGCCATCTCCCTACGCTGCAGGTCTGTCCATTGATTCTTTATTCTTTCTCTGACTTTCGCTTCGCTAATTCCATCGCGTTTTGCAACCCGTTGAACCCTTAGTGATTCGGGGGCACTTACCACCACCACCCTGTCCAGTAAATCCTGTCCGCCACTTTCAAGCAAAACAGCAGCCTCTTCAATGACATAGGGCGCTTCCCGGCGTTCTACCCATTGGGTAAAGTCCTCACGAACCACGGGATGCACCAACCGGTTGACCTTTTCCAATAGAGAGCGGTTCGAAAATATTTTGTCAGCCACCAATTTTCGATTCAGCTGACCATTTTCATAAACCTTCTCTCCAAATAATTCTTTATACCCTTTTCTGATTCTCGGATCTGATAAGATCAAAGCACGTGCCCTGTCATCGGCATAATAAACGGGAATGCCCAAAACTTCAAACACTTTACACACGGTGGATTTTCCACTTCCAATGCCCCCGGTTACTCCAATTTTACGCAAGGTTATCTTCTTTTTTCCAATAAATATTCCACAAAAATAGGAGAAAAACTTACGGATTCAACCTCATCGGGAACTTTTGCCATCCGCACTTTCAAGCGTTCCGGCCGATCCTCTCTCAGAACAGGAGAGGCATCAACTTCTGCCCTGAACCCCGATTCATCGACCATTTCAAATTTACTCATTCCCACATGGAAGGAGAGCTGAACTTCAGGCGGAAAAGTTTTAATTTGCAGGCTGTCGGGCAACCCGGTTACCCGAACGGGAATCCGCATATTCAGTTCGGTAAAAGGCTCTACAGGAATGGTTGCTGACACCCGGTTGGCCGAAGCACTTACGCGGCCGGGCAAAACAAGTGAAGTAACCGCAGAAACAGTGTCGCTCAGATCTTCATATACCAAGGGGCGTGTGCGGACATAAGACATGGTATCAACAATTTGCCTGGGGCCCGAAATATCCACGGAATCCGGATCTAAAATCACGGAACCCGATTGCATGTGCTGTTTGGCAAAAGTCAAATCGGTTTGTGCCCTGACCGGGATTCGTGTTTTTTTATGCTCAATAAGCGGGACAAACAAAGTATCAGGCTCTATATCTGTCAGCTCCATACCCTGAGACAATTGCCCCACGATGCGATTTTCATTTTCACTGGTAATGGCATAAACACCCTCAGTATCATTTACCGTGGCAGAATTCATTTCCGAGACATCAAATGTCAGGGGCAAAAAGGTATTGGTCAATTGATAACGCAGGATCACAAAGCCCACGGCTTCGACTTTCACATTAATATAATCCTGCACATCATCAGGAAGCATGCGATTTTCAGGGAGATTAACAAAACGGACCGGGTAACTTAAAGTGGCGTTATATTCTTTTCGCAAGGCATTGAGAAGCCAAAACCCTGTAGCAATCACAAGGAAACCAAGAAAAATGATCAAATCTTTGTTTTGACGCAGACGATTGAACCATTTTCCGATAAAGATAAAAGGTGTTTTTATATTTTTCAATTTCCAATCCATCCGGGAAAAATTTATCCGATAATTGGTTCCTTATTATTCGGCCGGCGAATAAAAACTTGCAACACAAACCCGCCATTCCAGACAAAAAAAAGCCAATGACATACAAAAATAATCATTGGCCCGTTCTAATGAAATAATCTTCTCTGATAATTAAACCGGGCCGCTGCTGCAGGGAACTTTTTCAGGCAATGGAACACAAGATAAAGAAAAAAACTTCATTTTGCCTTGACAAAATTCCGGAATAAAACGACCGGTTGCAGAGTTCATTATTTTTTCACAGCATCCGACATGTCCATAATGATACCGGCTTTATCAACTTTGATGTTGACATTGTCGGCAATCTCAATGAGGACATGACTATCTTTTACCTCGGTTACCTTGCCATAAATTCCGCCTGTAGTAACCACTTTATCACCTTTTTTCAGGTTTTCGCGATATTTTCTCAGTTCTTTCTGCCTTTTGACCTGGGGCCGGATCATGAAAAAATAGAACACGACAATGATCAGAAGGAAAGGCAACAGTTGCATGATCATATTGGGGCTGCCTTCACCGCCAGCCTGTAAAAATAAACTCATCATAAATTTCAAAAATTTTAGTTATTGAATAATTCTTTGTTTTATATGGTTCGCAATATAACTATTTTTTAACGACCTGAGCAACCACCGATAACTGAACAGGCTTTCTCAGGTCTTTAAAATACACCCGTGCATTCTGAATTTGTGAACCTGACTTGCCCCGACTATCGAAAATGATCTCAACAAAACCATCCTCACCGGGAGCTACAGGTTTCTCTGTATATTCAGCGACCGTACATCCGCAACCTGTGGAGACGCGTTCTATGACCAGGGGCATTTCTCCCTGATTTTCGAAACCAAAACGGGCCCCTACTTCTTCTCCGAAATTGATTTTTCCAAAATCGTGCTCTTTCTCTTCAAAAAATGGTTTGCCTTCAGACTGTTTCCCGTCAGTTTCTGAAGTTTCAATACCAGCGGAATTGCTATCTCCGGAATTGTTCTCTTCAAAATTGCATCCACCAAAACTCAGTGCAAAAAGCAAAAAGAGAAGCACCGGAAAAACCGGGAAAGAATCACTCTTCTTCAGTTTCATCATATTGATGCAATTTGATCAGATCTTCTTCATTTTTCAGATGCTCGATCACCTTATCGAGAATCCCATTGATAAAGGTTCCACTTTTGGGTGTGGAGTAATGCTTGGCTATCTCAATATACTCATTAAGGCTCACCTTTACAGGAATCTTAGAAAATTCCATTACTTCAGCTATAGCAATCTGCATAAGAACGATATCCAGATAAGCAACCCGATCTAAATCCCAGTTGCGGGAAAACTGTCGGATCAATTCGAGATAATCTTCATTATTGGCAACGGTTTTACGAAAGAGGGTTTTGACAAATTCGTGATCTTCTTCATCTTTAAATTCGTTCTGAAGAAACTGGTTTTCACCATTTTCCTCTTTAAAATCCTTTAGAGTTTTCACCACAATGCTGACCACAAATTCGGCTTCATCGTTCCAATAAATGCTTTGTTCCTCAAAAAGTGAATAAAGCGGCAGATGCTGCCCGATCACTTTTTCCACAAGTTTGGCCAGAAATTTCCGGTCGGCTTCATAAGAATCCTCCGCCGAGGCCATATATTCCTGATAAAGATCGGATTCGACAATGACCTTATATATGTCCTTGACAAATTGGTCGTTGTTTTTCCAGGAAAGGCCGGTGGTTTCAATGTACTTCAACAATTGTTTGTTATCCCGCAATTGAAGAGCCACCCTGTTGTTAATAAACTTACGGTTGGGGTTTTTCTCCTCATACGTCGGCCGTTTCTTGGAAAGCCCGAGGTCGATCCGTTTTTCGGCGTAATCCCTGAGATCAACGATCAATAAAAGGAGCAGATGATAAAGTTCATAGGATTTAGCAATACTGTGAAACAACTCTTTTTCGGCTTCCCGAATGGTTTGGTCTCCACCTCCCCGGAAATGGCCGTAAACCGTTTGCATCACTTTCACTCGGAGCAATCTTCTACTAAGCATTCTTTAAAGAACTTTTGTTACTTCAGATAATTATTCAAGCACAAAAGTAGATGTTTTTTTATTTTAGACAAGAGTTCGAAACATCAAAATACGACATCTGATTGATTCATTCGATTTGAATCCTTAGCGGATACAAATTTCAATATCAAAAGTTTAAACATTAAGTATATTCGTATTATGCTGGCATGCTGCATCTTAACAAGCAAAACATCTTGCCGGCAAGAAATTGACATTCACGCGATTACATTTTATACCAAATTCCTAAAAATAAAGCCGGTCGCGGGTGTATCAAATATACTAAAAAAGTTCCCAGCTTCAGACTTAAGCAGAACGGCCATTTCTTTTTTATTTACATAACACATAAATTTCTGTTTACTCCTTTAATTTCCGGTCTTGAAGCCGACTATTTCTGCCCCTTGCCGTTAAATAGTTTAAATTTTAAAATAATATTGTAAACATTCTTTGGTGATTTCAAAAAATTATTACCAATTTTGGCCTGGAGAAGATGACAGTTTTCTTATTCAAAAAATTAAATTTACGATGGAAGGATTTGACAAAAAAGATGGCAGCGAAAAAAAGAAAACCGAAAGGGACGACATTTTTTCAAAAGCGGTAAGAGCCGGCAAACGCACTTATTTTTTTGACGTAAAGGCCACGCGAAAAAACGATTACTACTTAACCATTACGGAAAGTAAGAAACGGTTTGAGGAAGACGGACGTTTCCGGTTTGAAAAGCATAAGCTTTTTCTGTATAAGGAAGATTTTGAAAAATTTTCCGATGGATTAAAAGAAGCCATTGATTTTATTCAAAGTGAACAAGGCGTTTACAATGAGGAGGGGCAAGTGCAGGAACCTCAACAAAAGCAAGAACGCGAACCGCAAGAACAACAAGAGGAGGCGGAAGAAGCGGAAAGCACCCTCTCCACCGCCGAGTATACCAACGTAGATTTTGAAGACCTGAGCAAATAAGTTGCGGATAATTTTACAAACAAAAAGGGGACCCAAAAATGGAGTCCCCTTTTTTTATGGTTGTTAAAAAGATCCTTATTCACAATAGATTGTTAGATTATTAGATGTTAGTAGGTCACTCGCAAAGTCAGTAGTCAGTAGTAGCTGAAAGCTCGAAGCTCAAAGCTGGAAAGAAAGGTTGCTCTCTTTTGCGACATAACCAAAAAACCAACAAAATTAGTTAAATGTCATATTTTAAATAACTTAGGGTTTTTGTTAGATAAAAGATTTAAGATAAATCATATAACAGTGTATTTCTGCATTTTAACAAAGCCCATTAAGAAATAAACAATTAAATCAACGGTTCCTACAAAAGTTTAACGATCGATTGTCAATTGGACTGATTGCTTTCAGCATCAGCATTCGTGCTTTCTTTTTCATTTTCGATCTTTTTCAATATCTCTCCCAACTCGAAAAAGGTTAATTTTTTCACATTGGTCAGCACGAAATCGCGCCTGAGTCCTGCTCCCAGCAGGTTGCACTCTTCTATAACACCTTTCACCTTTTCATTGAGGGGCACATCTATGGGCACAAGGCCCCAAAATGTAACAAATTGTCCCGAAAAAGCGATAAACTCCAGTTTACCCCCAAATTTTTCAAACATGTACTCGGTTTCACCGGAGATGACATGCTGACGTGTTTCATCAAAAGCACTACCGTCTTCAGAAAAATAAGCGCCGAAAAACCGGAGTTGCTGACCACTACCACCAAGTCCGGTGGATATAAACATCGGCGGATGCTCCAGCATCGAAGCCTGAAACACCAGTTTACATTCCTGTAAAGCCAGATAGGTCCAGTCTTCCAATCCCTTGTCCGGGTTTTGCTGATAGTTCTGGAGCGTCCGTATGGCATCGGGCGTACCCAGCGATGCTAAAGCCGCCAAACGTTTGCGTTTGCTCTCCCTGGAAGAATTTTCATCCCACAATTCATTCTTTCCTGACATCACTATATCGGGGCGCAAATCGTTTTTCACCTCTTTAGATACACGCATATATGCCATTTGGGTATCCAGGGAAACTTCCCGCTCCATGACCTGAACTTCTCCGCCATTTTCCTTTACAACTTTCTGAAAATCTTCAAATGTTCCTGAAAAATCCATGGCATTAATTTTTTAATTGGTTACAAACTCTTCAATAATCTTACCAAAGAATAACCAAAAAGTTACTTCGTTGTTTCATTTTCTACAATTCTGTCTTTTTGTCACCAACCTGACCCATCAATCTGACACCTTTCCAGACTTTCTATCCGGTCTGAAATTTTGTACGTCTCCAAACAACGATTTTGACCCAATTTGAAAAATCCCTAAATATGGGGATTGGTCGACTCTGACCAATTCATTAATTTTGAAAAATTTTAAATTAAAGGCTTTGATGGCTGAAAACAAACAACTGAAACATCTGAAATAAACACCTGAATCACAAATTAAACAAACACCAAAAAAGCTATCGGGCTAAATACAACAAGCTTTTAATTGAATCAACATATATGAACTTAGCAGAGCTGACCAGCGGACAGGAAGCGGTTATTGTAAAAGTGAAGGGACATGGGGCGTTCCGCAAACGCATCATCGAAATGGGCTTTGTGAAAGGGAAAAAAGTAAAGGTCATCAAAAATGCACCTCTCAAAGACCCCATCGAATATAAAATCATGGACAGCAAGGTTTCCTTACGGAGAAATGAAGCCAGGCTGGTAGAAGTGGTGTCACGTGAAGAGGCCCATCAAATGGAGCCCAGTCCATACAACGGCACTGTAAGTGATGAGATATTAGCCCGCACTGCAACTGAACAACGAAAGACCATCAATGTAGCCCTGGTGGGCAATCCCAATTGCGGAAAAACCACCATCTTCAATCAGGCCAGCGGTGCCAACGAACATGTTGGGAATTACAGCGGGGTTACCATCGATATAAAAACCGGGTATTTCTACCACAAAGGATACACCCTCAAGGTGTTTGATCTTCCCGGCACGTACTCCCTTTCAGCTTACAGTCCGGAGGAAGTTTACGTACGCGAACACATCAGCAAGGAAACACCCGACATCATCATCAACGTGGTGGATGCATCGAATGTGGAACGCAACTTATATCTGACATCCCAGCTCATCGATATGGATGTAAGGACTGTTGTGGCCCTCAACATGTTTGATGATTTGCAAAAGAAGGGGGACAAGCTGGACTACAAACAATTGGGAACGATGCTTGGAATCCCTTTTGTCCCTACAGTTGGGTCCAAAGGCAAAGGTATTGAAGAGCTTTTTCAAACGGTAGTAGATGTTTACGAAGATAAAATTGAAGAAGCAAGGCGGGTTAAGATCAATTATGGCGAAACCATTGAGGAAGCCATTGATAAACTGGAAACACTCATCACGGCACATGATGACTTAAGCAGCCTGGTTTCTCCGCGTTTTCTGGCCATCAAACTGCTTGAAAAAGACAAGGTCTTTCATGATCAACTCTCCACCAGCCCTTACCGGCACATCATTGAAGAAGCGGAAAAACAGGTGTCCAAACTGGAGCAATCGCTTAATGACGATGCCGAAACAACCATTACTGATTTTCGCTATGGATTTATAGCCGGCGCCCTGCGGGAGACATATCAGGAAAACCCCCAGCAGCGAAGGCGCAAAACCGACTTGATCGATTCGGTCCTTACCCATCGCCTTTTCGGATTTCCGTTTTTCTTCTTTTTCATCTGGTTGATGTTCCAGGCAACCTTTAAACTGGGCGAATACCCCATGAACTGGATAGAGGAAGGTGTAGGCCTGCTTTCACGAACGGCATCGGCATCACTGCCCCCGGGACCTTTTACCGACCTCATCGTGGACGGCATCATCGGAGGTGTAGGTGGCGTGATCGTGTTTCTTCCCAATATTCTGATCCTGTTTTTCTTCATTTCCCTCATGGAGGATACGGGATATATGGCCCGGGCTGCCTTCATCATGGATAAAGTGATGCACAAAATCGGGCTTCATGGCAAGTCTTTTATTCCCCTGATCATGGGATTCGGTTGTAATGTGCCGGCCATCATGGCGACCCGTACCATTGAGGATAAAAACAACAGGCTCCTGACGATCCTGATCAATCCATTCATGTCGTGCAGTGCCCGACTGCCGGTTTATATTCTTTTTATCGGGGCCTTTTTCCCCGACC
>JBNJDH010000124.1:0-8509 GCA_051744695.1 Bacteroidota bacterium
GGTTTTGTAAAGTTTTTGTGAAAAAACTCACAAAAACCATAATCGGGATTTGTTTCTTTTTGGGGCAATGCCAAAAAGAAAAATCAAGAAGTGTAGCCCTGAAGACTACGTTTTTTCAGGGTAAGCCTGAAAAAAAGCCACTACGTGGGATTAGATCAACTTAAACAACATGTTGGTTAGTTTTGTGCGCTAAGCGCCTAAAGAAGTTTACTCAGTCACTTCCAGCTCACCCTTAAAAATCTTGTGAGCCGTGGTGTCATTGTATTGGATGATCAATTCTTCCAGTTTGTCTTTCATCCTGTTAATTTCATCCCGATATTCAGGATCCCCGTAAAGATTGTTGAGCTCATGCGGGTCTTTTCCAAGGTCGTAAAATTCCCAGTTGTCGATGTCGTAATAAAAGTGGGCCAGTTTATAACGGTCGTTTCTTACACCATAATGCCTTTTCACCATATGTTCGTTGGGGAATTCATAGTAATGATAGTAGATGGCATCGCGCCAGTTTTCTTCAATTCCCTTGTCGAATAGCGGAACCAGTGAGCGGCCCTGAATGTCTTCAGGAACGTCGACTCCGGCTATATCCAGGATGGTGGGGGCATGGTCGATGTTTTGAACCAGTTCGGGCACTTCTCCCTGGCGTTCATATCCTTTAGGAAGGTTCATCAGCAGGGGCGTGCGGAACGATTCTTCATAGATGAAACGTTTGTCGAACCATCCGTGTTCGCCCATATAGAATCCCTGGTCGGAAGTATAAACCACAAGTGTGTTTTCGAGCAATCCCTGCTCTTCGAGATGGTCGAGCAATCGGCCCACGTTGTCGTCGAGCGAACGGGTAGAGGCCAGGTAGTCCTGCATGTATCGCTGAAATTTCCACTCGGCCAGTTCATCGCCCGAAAGGTCTTTTTCTTTGAAATCTTCGATGATCGGATAATAGTGTTCATTCCACCGTTCTCTCTGTTCCGCGTTCATCCGATCGTATTCCCCGCCATGGTGGCGATAGGCATCCGAGAGGCGGGTTTGGATTTCGTCTTCCGGATCGGCCATCTTCAGATCGTAGACCAGGTCCATGTCTTCCGTGTGGATGCTCATGCGTTGTTGTGCGGCAGCCGGGCGGCCTTCATAATCGTCATAGAAAGTTTCCGGAATGGGATAGGTCTTGTCTTTGAATTCATCCAGATCTGCCGTGTCGGGCATCCAAACCCGGTGCATGGCCTTGTGATGAACCAACATGGCAAAAGGCTTGTCTTTCTTGCGTTTGTTGTCGAGCCAGTCGATGCTGAAATCCGTTATAATATTGGTGACATATCCATCATAGCGGGATTCTTCGCCCATTTCGATAAAATCGGGGTTGTAGTAACTTCCCTGTCCAGGCAGGATGTTCCAGTAGTCGAAGCCGGTGGGCTCACTTTTCAGGTGCCATTTGCCGACCAGGGCTGTCTGGTAGCCGTTTTTCTGCAACAATTTCGGGAACGTTTGCTGGCTGCCGTCGAAAACATCGCGGTTGGTCATTTGCCCGTTGATGTGGGTGTGCTTACCTGTAAGCATGGTGGCCCGACTGGGCGCACAGATGGAGTTGCCCACAAAGCTGTTGGTGAAGATGACCCCGTCTTTAGCAATTTTGTCGAGATTGGGGGTTTCAATGTATTGGTCATTATAGGCACTCAGTGTCTGATACGAGTGGTCATCCGTCATGATGAACAGGATGTTGGGATTTTCAGGTTTTTTGTTTTCAGGGACCTGGCAGCCCGGGATAGTGAGTAGTGCCAGCCCGGCTGTCAAAATGGATTGTGGTTTCATGGATAAAAATATTTAATTCAATTAATGTTGGTCTGTAGCTTCGCTTCCCCACCAGTTGTTGCCTGGTTCATAATCCCGGGAAAGAAACTGAAGTCGCTGTTGCTCTAACCAGGGCATAAGCTCTTTTTCTACTTCTTTCAGATGTTGTTTTTCTTTTTCCGGATCATATTGCGGGTCTTTGTAGGGATATCGGGCACCCATTTCTTTGAGTTTTTTCTTTAGGGCTGAGGCAAGTTTTAGGGTTTTTTCGGGTCTTTCAGTTGCCAGATTGTTTTGTTCGTAAGGATCGTTGGTGACATTATACAGAGCCTGACTGCTTTCTTCATAATAATGGATCAGTTTCCATTCGCCCCGTCTGATGATTGAAGAAGGCCTTCCCCCCTGATTTCCGTAGTGGGGATAATGCCAGATCAGGTCTCTCTCTTCGATGTCCTGACCTTGAAGAAGGGGGACAATGCTGACACCGTCGTTGTGTTCTTCGGGTTTCAATTCTTTGCCGGCCAGATCGAGGGCTGTGGGATAGAAATCTGTGCCGAATACCGGCACGTCACAGGAATCCCCACTGGTTAGGCCGGGAACTTTGACGAAATAGGGAACACGCAATCCGCCTTCAAACTGATAACCTTTCCCCCCTCGCAATGGTGCATTGGTGGTGGCATACGCATCTCCTGAGCAGACCCCGCCATGATCGGATGTGAAAACCACCACGGTGTTATCTGAGATTTCCGCTTCTTCAAGGGCATTCATGACCAGTCCCACGGACTGATCCATGGTCTCTACCATGCCGGCATAGACAGGATTGTCTTGTACCTGCCGGATGGGCAGAAAATGCCCCATTTCAAAACCTTCGCCCTTTGGGGTGATGCCCATTTCATCGGCTTTATCACGATATTTTCCCCATTTCTCTTGTGTTGTTTGCAGTGGAGCATGCACAGCATAGAACGAGAGTGCTGCGAAAACCGGCTGACCGGTTTCTTTTGGATTGTTGTTTTTCAGGAATTGGGCCGTTTCCCGTGCCAGCCGCATGGTAAGGCTTTCACCATCGTAGTGGTTCTCCAGATTAGGATTCTCCCAGGGTGAGAAAAACCCGCCGATGGGGCTACCCTTATCCCATCCGCCTTTGTTGATGTCGAAACCATGGTCTTCGGGCCATGAGCCTTCTCCACCCAGGTGCCATTTCCCGGCAAAAAAAGTCTTGTATTCCGCTTCTTTCATGGCTTCGGGCCAGGTGGTGTATGCCTGTGGCAGTTGATGGTTGTATTCGGGCGGCAGCAATTTTGTGTGACGATCCATGTTCCGCCAGCTCTCTCCTTCGGGGGCGCCAATCCAATCAGTGATGCCGTGACGGGGTGTGAATTTCCCGCTCATAATGCTGGCACGGGCCGGACTGCAAACCTGGCTGGCCGTATATCCTTGCGTAAAAATGGTGCTTTCCCCGGCCAGCCTGTCGATATTGGGGGTTTCGTAATATTCACTGCCAGTAATACTTAGATCATGGTACCCATAGTCATCGGCAATAATGAAGAGAATATTGGGTTGCTTTTCTTCTTCTTTGTCTGGGGTGCAGGATGTTATGGTGCCGGTCAGGAGGGAGATGCCTAAAATACCTGAGCCTCCGAGTTTGAGTATGGATTTGAGATTTTGCATCGTTTATGAACGTTTGGATTGGTTTGATTTCTAGAAAAGATCAACTCCGGACCGAAAGGCCATTTGCTTTTCGGTCCGGGAAATGATCATCAATTTGTTTATGCTGGTTTTATCTTTTCACATTCCAGATGAATGAAAACTTGTATGACTCATCCGACAATCGGAATTGTGGATGGGGAGCAGCCTTGTGCGACCAGGAATCGTCGCCGCCCAGGCCGTGTTGTCCGTAATCTATGTTCAGGGTGTATGCATCCCGCTCTTCGAGCTCGTTGATGTGTGTGGCTTCAGCGAGATTTTCCATCGACCAGGGCCAGACAGAGAAATCGAATTCGCTTTGACCGGTGATGTTCAATGTTCGACGGTTTCCTTCCAACTGCAGCCACCTTACATCACTGCGGTTTCCGTTTTCCTGCGGATAAACATACAGGTAGGGGAGTTCATCTGTCGGCATGGTAAAGTGCCCCAGCCGGGCGCCTTCTTTCCTGTCCCAATACGATTCATGGGGCCCTTTTCCGTAAAATTCAACCTCAGCAAACGTCTCCGGGACGTCGCATTGCATGCCGAAACGGGGCAATGGCGGAGTGTCTTGCCCTTTTTCAATTTCCATGTCGATTTGCACTTGTCCGTCCCCGTTGATGTTGTAAGTGATGGACAATGTGCTGTTTTCAACCGGCAGCTCATAAGCGGCGGTGATGGTTGCCAGGTCATCTTTCAATTCAGTTTTCCAGTCCACTAGTGTTTTATTTTCGGATGCTTCCTGCCATACCTTCATCTTTTTGAACACCTGGTTGCCGGCTGCCCTGTCGTTGTCGGTGGGGGCGCGCCAGAAATTGGGCCGGAGGGGCGATTCCAGAACTTCCTGACCCCGATGTTGGTAAGAGATCATCTCACCGGAATGGGTGTCGAATGTGGCTGTGAACCGGCGTCCGGAAACAGTGAATCGGTCTCCTTCTTCCCGGGTTTCTACGGAACCTGCCTTTTCGATTTTTGCTTCGGCAGAGGGTTGTTCAATGATGAACTGGTCCCAGCCGGTTTCAAAGCCTTTTTCGGCATAGAGGGTGTTTTCGTTCAGCACGTAATTCAGCTCCAGCACATATTCTTTGCCGGGTTCAGCATCAAAATCTTCAACGGGAAGGCTCATGCGAACACTTTCACCCGGCAGGCATTCGGGAAATGCCATAGAGCCGGATTGTTGGGTTTCTCCGTCTGCCAGTACTTTCCATTCCATTTGATGTCCGGAAAGTCCGGAGTGCGAATGCCGGTTGATGATGTCAAATGTATAAGTGTTCAGATTATGCGCGGTAGCTGTGATGAATTGGAACACCTTCTTGACTTCATACATTTCAGGCTGAGGTGTCTGATCGGGAGAAACCACGCCGTTGATGCAAAAGTTGCCGTCGTTGGGTTCATCACCAAAGTCGCCGCCGTATGCCCAGTACTCCCGGCCGTTTTCGTCGGTTTGCAGCAGTCCCTGGTCCATCCAGTCCCATATGAATGCGCCTGCCAAATTGGGATAGTCCCGGATAATGTCCCAGTATTCTTTCAGGTTCCCCACCGAATTGCCCATGGCGTGGGCATATTCACAGGCAATTATTGGGCGTTCAATATAGGGACTGTTTGCCAGCCCTTCTAGTTGGTCGGGACGCGGATACATGCGGCTGATCATATCCACATAGTAGGGATCTGTGGGATTGGCCATGTATTGGGGCGATTCATCCGATCCGGGCTTGATGTAAGCCGGGTGTTCGTGGTTGCTCTGGGCGCCTTCGTTGTGCATAAGTCTTGTGGGGTCAAACTCTTTGATCCATTGAGCCATGGCCGCATGATTGGGCCCGGTGCCCGATTCGTTGCCAAGCGACCAGGAGATGATGGAGGGGTGGTTTTTGTCACGCTCTACCATCCGGATGGCACGCTCCATAAATGCATAGGTCCAGGCCGTTTTGTCAGAAAAATAGGAGCCTACGCCGTGGGTTTCCAGGTTGGCTTCATCCATGACGTAAAGGCCATACTTATCGCAAAGGTTGTAGAAATAAGGGTCGTTGGGGTAATGGGAAGTCCTTACAGCATTGAAGTTGAATCGCTTCATCAGCCTGACGTCGCGTTCCATCTCTTCCCGTGTGACGGTCTTTCCGCCCGTCTCGCTATGATCGTGGCGGTTTACGCCTTTTAGTTTGACAGCCTCGCCGTTGACCAGGATTTGTCCGTCACGCACTTCAATTTCACGGAAGCCAACTTTGGAAGGGATCGATTCAATGACTTTGCCATCGGCATTTTTTAGCGACAGAACCATTGTGTAGAGATACGGATTTTCGGCCGACCATTTGCGGGGTGTTTTGATTTCCTGTTCCATGATTCCGAAATAGGGCTTGTCGCGTTGGGGGTGATGTTCGTTGAATATTTGATTGGCTTTTATTTCCATAGGTTCAGATAGTACCTTGTTGCCATTGGCATCAAACAGCCGGGCTTCTACCGTCCATTCTTCAGTTTTTTCTCCGGAAATATTGATAAGGTCCGGTCTGACCTGAAGCAATGCATTGGTGTAAGTGTCGTCAAAGCGTGTGCGGATGGCCAAATCACGAACACTGACTTTTGGGCGGGCAGTCAGGTAAACTTCCCGGTGAATACCACTCATCCGCCAGTGGTCCTGGTCTTCAAGGTAACTGCCGTCGCTCCAGCGGTAAACCTTCACGGCCATCCGGTTCTGTCCTTCTTTCAGATGTTCGGTGATGTTGAATTCGGCCGGCAGGCGGCTGTCCTGACTGTATCCGACCTTTTCACCGTTTACCCACAAGTGGAAAGCCGAGCTGACGCCACCAAAGTGGAGGATAACTTCCTGATTGTTCCAGTTTTCGGGGATTTTAAATTCTTTGATATAAGTCCCCACCGGGTTGTCGCGATCGATGACAGGGGGATCGAACGAAAAAGGATACACCACATTGGTATAAATGGGGGTGCCATAACCTTCCATTTCCCAGCAGGAAGGTACTGTGATGTTGTCCCAGTCAGAAGCATTGAAGTCTTCACTGAAGAATTGCCCGGGAACTGATTTTTCCACGGGGGCATAGTGAAATTTCCAGTCGTCGCCGTTCAGCAATTTGAAGCGGTCCGATGCGGAACGGTCATTTTCACGGGCTTTCTCTACCGAAGAAAATGAATAAAATGTGCTGCGGGGTTCCAGCTTATTTTCCGAAACCATTTTGGGGTTTTCCATGTAACGGTTCTGGGCCAGGACAGAGCCTGCAATCAGAAACAGGAAAACCGAAAGGAGGGATGTTCGTTTCATTTGTTGACTTTTTTATTTCGTTATTTTGTTAAAAATCAAGGGGTGTATTTTTTTATTTTTACGATTGGATTATTTTTGTCTTTATGTAGGACATATAAAAATCAGGGATAAATATATTAAAAATATTTACAAACAATTACAAGGGAGTTTTTCAACCCTTAATTCGCATTCATAATCTAATGGTAATTTCTAATTCTCTGCATATTCCGGATTTATTTTCGTTGGTACCGGTGCATTGGTCTTTTTACGCCAGTCTTTGAGCATCTTCAGCAATTCATCTCTTTTCTCCGGATTCGATTCTGCCAAATTGTTTTCTTCACTGATATCTTCTTTCAAATTGTACAATTCCATGTCGTTATTTTCAAAATACTGAATCAGTTTCCAATCGCCATACCGGATAGCTGAACCTGGCCGGGTCCGGAAAAGTGGATCCTGGGTTGTCGTATCGTTTTTCAGGTATGTTTGCAGGTAAATGGGGAAGTGCCAAAACAGCGGACGTGCTTCCAATCTTCCATTTCCTGTTAAAATCGGCAGAATACTTTGGCCATCCAGAATTTTACCGGCAGGTTGTTCCACTCCGGCAACTTCAAGCAGGGTTGGATAAAAATCGAGGTTGGTAACCGGGACATCAGTCTTGGTTCCCGCAGCGACTTTTCCCGGCCAGCTGACAAACATGGGTTCGCGGATGCCTCCTTCGTAATAGGAACCTTTACCCGACCGCAGCGGCCACTGCTTGGTGATGCCGTAGAGTCCACCGTTATCGGAAGAAAACAATATGAAAGTATTTTCCAGTTTGCCTGTTTCCTTCAGGTTGTCAATCATTCTTCCAATCTGAATGTCGAGGTTTTCAACCATCGTAGCGTATTCAGGATTGTTCTGTCCGTTCCAGGCAGGTTTATTTTCATAATTTGTCAACAAACTATCAACCTGCTGAATGGGTGTGTGAACGGCGTAAGGAGAATAGTTCATAAAAAACGGTTGTTCTTCCACCTTGTTTAAAAACTGAAGTGTCTTATCCATAATCAGGTTGGTCAGGTAATAATCTTCGGTTGGTGGGGTAAGCGAAGGTACATTTCTGTAGGGCGGATAATAACTTCCCGGGTTTCCGGCATGATTTCCGCCAATGTTAACATCGAAGCCCTGGGTCGTTGGATCGTCGTTTAGATGCCATTTTCCTGCGTGGCAAGATACATATCCTGCGTCTTTCAAAGCTTCGGCCAGGGTATATTGACTATCGGGCAGAACCGTATTATTCGGAGTGGGGATGAGTTTTCGGGTTTCGCTTTTCCCCCGATCTGAATTAGCCACAGTATAAATTCCATGTCGTGGTGACCACTGTCCGCTCATCATGCAGGCCCGGCTGGGAGCGCAATTGGATGCGGTTGCGTAGGCATTGGTAAAAATCATCCCTTCGCTCGCAAGCGCATCGATATTGGGTGTTTCGTAATATTCCGAACCCATAAAACCGACGTCACGCCAGCCCATATCGTCTATATTAATTAACAAAATGTTTGGTTTGGGTTCACTATTGACTGTACTTCTGGAGGAAATAACTCCCAAATTTAAAATTACGAACCAGAAAGTAACCACTAATTTTTTCAATGTTGTTTTATTTAAATTTGTAACTATTTCTACTTTAAGATTCTAACAATTCATATCAATATTGTTCGGAAAATTTGTTCAAACAGGGGGGATGCCCCATTCAAAACTGCTCCCCAGCCGGCAGCAATTCAATTTCCGAAATCCCGATTTCAGATTGATTAGCCGGAGCCCCCAAACCCG
>JBNJDH010000125.1:0-8493 GCA_051744695.1 Bacteroidota bacterium
GGCGGGCAGAAAACCTGTAGGAGTGGGCGATACAATAAAACCTGTGATCTTCGATTTCATAACAATGCACTTTTAAAACGACCTGAAAAATTGTTTCACGTTGGGGACGACACGGAAAGTTCTCAGGAGAATGCCGTAAAAAATGGTGATCAGAATGCTGTTCATAACCAGTTCAACAACCCAATGCATGCCGGGCAGGGGCAGGAACAACACGATTCCGTAGCTGAGGGCCCCTGACAGAGGGATGATGGCATGGTTCCTGAGCAAAGGTACAATTCCCAGCTTGAAATGAAGGAACCACATATTGAAAACCACAAAAATCAATTTGGAAAATGCCGAGGCCATGGCTGCCCCCGCAATGCCCCAGACAGGGATGAAGATGATGTTGGTGATGACGACCAGAACTCCCAGCATAAAAATGAAATAGGTCCTCATTTTGTAGTGGCGCGAGGTGGTGATCAGCATGCCGCCAAGGCCCAGAAAACATTGAAACAGGTTGGCCAGGCCGATGAAAAAAATCACCCATTTCCCGGATTCATAATTCTGGGGGATGATTTTGAACACGGCATCGATGTTGATCCATATGCCAATGAAGATGTAAACACCGAGCAACAATTGCGAGATGCTGCTTCGCTCATAGATGTCTTGAAGTTCTTCCCGTTTGTTTTCGGCCCATAGACGGGCCAGCATGGGGGTGGCAATTTTGCCCATTGACCGGCGTGGGATCTGGACCAGTGTGCCCACGTAATTGGTGACCGAATAGATGCCGGTGGCCCCCAGTCCCAGGAATAGATTGATCATGTAACGGTCAATGTAAGTAACCAGCATGTTGCCAAACCCGGCCAGAATGTGGTAGCCCCCCACACTTTTCATTTTTTTTCCATGCTTTTTCAGAAGGCTGGTGTCCGGTGCTTTCAGGCTAAGATGCCCTTTTCGCCCCAGTTCTGCCAGGATGACTACGGGGGGAAGGGCCAGCGCCAGTGTATAAAAGAAGATGAAATCGGCAAATCCGATCAGATCGAAATAGAGGCAAAGGATCAATCCCATGTTGGCGATACGGAAAACAAAGTCCTTCATGAAAGTCCCGATCACCGATTTTCCCTGGACGGCAGCATAAACATCCAGAACGATAAATATCAGCGTGAAAAACGTAACCGGGATCACGTAGATGTTGTAATCGGAGAGCAGGGTCGAGTCATCTACCCGGCTGCTGAGGATCTGATCGCCAAAAAGTCCGTAAATGATAAGAAATCCGGCAAAACCGATTCCCGTTACAATGGCTACGATACTTAAATACCCGTGGTGCCCGCGGGTCAGGTCGCGGAAGTAGTGAAAAAAATAATTGGTTACCCCCCTGATCCCAAGAGAAGAAAACTGGGCAAAGATGGCCGATAGGGCAATCAGGATGTTGATCAGCCCGATCTGGTCTTCCGTCAGGATGCGCGGATACAGAATGGCCACATTGATCCCCCCGAGGACCACACCCAGGTAGGAAAAAATGGAGCCTTGAATGGTTTGTCTTGCGATGATGCCCAAACCGGGAAACGTTTTGTGTGTTTTGGTTACAAATATAGCATACTTCATGAACTAAATCTTCCGGGGCGGTGTTTTGATTTTATCATGGTGCAGATTGAATTAAAACATTCTGATTAATATATTTTAACGCCTCCCTTCTTATTGTTGGATGCAATAACCGTAAATTTGCAGCCCTTAAAAACATAAGCCAATGGAACTTTTCTCAACCCAGTATTTTGCGTTGTTTATGATTATCTGCCTGGGGTTTATCCTCGGGAGCATCAAGATCAAAGGCATTTCTCTCGATATTTCGGCCATTATCTTTGTCGCTTTGATATTTGGTCATTTTGGCGTAACAATGCCTTCCATTATCGGGAAACTCGGACTGATCCTGTTCATTTACACCATCGGGATACAGGCCGGCCCCGGCTTTTTTGAATCTTTCCGGAAGCAGGGGCGCAATTTGGCCATTCTGGCGACCATTGTCGTGGGGTCTGCCTCAATCCTGACTTTTGCGGCTTTTTGGTGGTCGGGCATTGATATGCCGGTTGCCGTTGGGTTGCTTACCGGTGCATTAACCAGTACACCCGGGTTGGCTGCGGCCATTGATGCCACCGGTTCTTCCCTGGTCTCCATTGGTTATGGTATTGCTTATCCGTTTGGTGTCATCGGCGTGATTTTGTTTGTCAGACTTTACCCCAAAATTGTGCGGGCCAACATCAAAAAAGCTGAAGAAGATTACGAAAGGCTCAACGATGCCGGGTTTCCTGAGATAAAAAGCAAAATATTCCGGGTAGAGAATGAAAATGTCAGTGGAAAGTCGATTTCTGAACTGCGCATTCGCTCCATGACCCAGGCTGTAATCTCTCGCATCATGCATGAGGGCGAGGCGGTTGTCCCTTCTCCCGATACGGTGCTGCACACGGGCGATTTGATCAAAGCCGTGGGGACGGACGATGCCCTGAATAAGATCCGCCTGCTCATTGGCGAGGAAACCGAAGATCAGATTCCCCTCCATAAATCTTATGAAGTCCAGTCTATTCTCGTGACCAACAAGGAAGCGGTGAATCAGGCGCTGGGCACTTTCAACCTCTGGGGAAATTATCAGGCTACTGTTACCCGGCTCCGGCGGAGTGGCATTGACATTACGCCTTCACCTTCCATGAAGCTTCACATGGGGGATAAGCTGACCGTTGCTTCCAGTCGTGAAAGCATGAAGCAGGTTGTCCGCATTTTTGGCAACGATGACAAAAAACTTTCCGATACCGACTTTTTCCCCATTGCGACGGGGATTGTCCTGGGTATTTTGCTGGGAAAGCTATCCATTTCGTTTGGTAGTGAGATGAGTTTCAACCTCGGCCTGACCGGGGGAGTGCTTGCCGTGGCCATGATCCTGAGCCGGATTGGTCGCACTGGTCCTGTGATCTGGAGTATGTCGGGGGCGGCCACCCAGTTACTCAGGCAGATCGGTCTGATGTTTTTTCTTGTGGAAGTGGGCACGAAAGCGGGCGCTGAACTGGTGGATACCTATGCCGAATACGGAAGTCAGCTTTTCCTGATCGGAGGGGTCATTACGCTGGTACCTATGTTGCTGGCCGTTTTTGCTTCCCGCTTTATGAAAGGAATGAACATTCTGAGCATGCTGGGGGGCATTACCGGCTCTATGACCAGTACGCCCGGTCTTGCGGCGGTTGATCCCATGACAGACACCAATGCCCCCGCTATTGCTTATGCCACCGTTTATCCCGTGGCGATGGTGTTGCTGATCATCTTCACCCAGTTGCTGGCGGCGTTTTAATGCTGGCGGGAAGGATGGTTTTGTTCCATCAGGATGATATTCCTTTTTATGCTATTGAACCAGCCCATGGAAGAATTTTTAATTTTTTTGATTTGGTTCAGGTCCAAATCGCTTAGGGCCGGGGAAGTAGGTTGTTCGGATTGGTTCAAAATTTCTCCTTTGGGACCGCAAATCAGTGAAATGCCGGCAAATGGTTTTCCTGAAGGATTTTTCCCGCTTTGGTTGGCTGCTGCGACAAAACAGTTGTTGTCGTAGGCTCGGGCTGGCAGGAAGCGGAGAAAACGCTCCAATTTCTCCGGGGTAGACTCTCTTGGTGAAGCAAAGCCGATTGCCAGAATTTGTGCCCCTTTTTGGGCCTGAATGGCTGATATTTCGGGGAGATGACTTTCCAGGCACAACTGCATGCCAATGAATGCCCCATTGCACTTAAAGATGTCAATTTGATCGGCAGGGGTAAAGATTTGGGCTTCTTTTCCTGCCAAATGTGTTTTCCTGTGGCAACCGGCCATTTCTCCTTTTTCAAAAAGGAATTGAGCAATGTAGAAACGACCATTCTCAGCCACCGGCCAGCCGGATGTGAAGGCGATGTTGTATTTTTCAGATAAATGGCGGCATGCGGACTCTGGGTCCGGGTTCCGCGTCAGGAATTGGTCAACATGGTCCTGACAGGCAAAAGTGCCCGAAAGATTAAGTTCCGGGAAAATGCACAATTCTACTTCTGTTTTGGCCGCCTCGATCAAATGCGTTTCCAGTGTTCGCAGGTTGACGGAGAGATCTCCCGGGATGCTTTTCATAGCGATGGCCGATAACTTCATTATTTTTTATCTGGGCAGTTCCTGTTGATAGAGTTTTTTCATTACATCAATTTTTCCCGGATCTTCCAGAAGTGACTGATCCGAGAACATCATGATGCCCGATGAGGGGTCCTTGGCCCCTTTGCGCATGACGGTCCGGAACTCTTCAGGTGTTATGGTGACGGGTTGGTTGTGGGCTTGTACAATGGGCCAGACCTGGGGTGTACCTTTCTCACCTGCATCGGTCAGCTGATCCAGCCATGTGAGGTATTCGCCCACCCATTCCGTGGGTCGGTCTTTCATTTTGTGAAACAACATGGGTGAGAGAACATCGGCCCGGGCGGCAAGGTCGGAAACATCAATCCCGAGCGTCCGGTAAAGGGCCGAATCATGGTCATCGGGGTACCAGGCACAGTAATAAACGCCCAAAAGAGCTTCCGGCTGCTTTTTTTCCACGATGGCGCCCATATCTTCCACCCATTGGTTTAATACATCGTTGCGCCAGTTCCGCCATTTTTTATCGGCATTGTTCAGGATCCATGAAGCTTTTTCGGGGATATCTCCCTCCGGGATGTCCAGATCGTTGGCTGAAGCAAATTGGTTTGTACACCTGTCGCAGAAACACGTTTCGGGAAGGATGGGGTCAGCTGTCTCGAATTGGGCATGCCAGTGAACATAATCGAGGAATATCCCGTCCACGTCAAACTCTTCGAGGATGCTATGCAGCTGCCTTGTCCGGTGTGCTTTAAAGCCCGAATCGGTGGGGCAAACACCCATGAACCAGTCCGCCGGCGGAGCCTTTTCGCCTTTTTCGTCTATAGGCCAGGCGTCGGGGTGGGTTTCTACATAATTCTTCCCGTTCAGTGTGGGAAATTCTACATATACCCGGCATCCTTGTTTTTTGGCGGTACGGTAAAAAGTACTGTCCAGCGAAATGCTTCGGACAAAAACGGCATTCATGCCGAGGGAATCAAAGGCATATCCGGCATCGAGAAGTGTGCCGGGATTGCCGTAAACACCTTTGGTAAAGGTTGGGGAATTGTCTTTCTCTTCTGCAGAGTTGCAGGAAAACAGAATGACAGCTAAGATAATGGGAGTGAACGTCTTCATGGCTTTATGAAATAATGCAAATTTTTCAGGCAATTTAGTTCTTTAAACGGAAATAAAATAGGAATGTTATATGTTGTCGGGCATGAATTTGATCATTCTTTTTCTTTTCCCTACCTTTCGGCAAAACAGCGTTTTATGAAATACTTATTTTTATTAGGCATTCCGCTTTTCCTCCTCATGGGATGCCATTCCTCCGGCTCTTCTTCAGATGATAAATGGGAACCCCTTTTCAACGGCAAAAACCTTGACGGATGGGACATCAAGTTCACGGGACAAGCGCCGGATGTCAATTATAAAAACACTTTCCGGGTGGAAGACGGCTTGCTGAAGGTTCGTTACGACCAATACGACAGCCTGAACAATGTTTTTGGCCATCTCATCACTCAGGAGCGTTATTCGCATTACAAGATCAGGGCCGAATACCGGTTTGTTGGTGAGCAAATTCCCGGTGGGGCCGATTGGGCCTACAAAAACAACGGACTGATCATTCACAGCCAGCCAGCCAAAAGCATGCGGAAAGATCAGGAGTTCCCCGTGGGTGTGGAAGTGCAGTTGCTTGGAGGAGACGAACAACACGAGCGCACCAACCTGAATGTGTGTACCCCCGGAACTCATGTGAAGATCAACGATCAGCAACCTGAAGGGCATTGTACCAATTCCTCGCTGAAAGCTCCCCATGGCGATCAATGGGTGACGGTGGAAGTCGAAGTAAGGGGCGATTCCATTATCAAACACATCTTTGATGATGAGGTGGTGCTCGAATATGAAAAACCACTTCTTGATGAATCCTCCCCCGATTACAAAAAACTGGTTTCACCCCAAACCGGGAAGCGCCTGACCAAAGGTCATATTGCCCTGCAGGCCGAGAGTCACCCCACCGATTTCCGGAAGGTTGAGATTATGGTTTTGGAGGAATAGGGATTCATTTTTTTGATTTCCGTCCGGGTTTTTCTTTCACCCGCACGTAGATCAGCTTTTTCTGGCCTTTGGAGTTCTCCCTTTTTTCGATCTCAAAATTCTTGATCGACTCGATCAGGGGGGTCAACTTGGGAAAGCCATAATTCCGCGCGTCGAAGTTGGGTTGTTTTTTCTGGATGAGGTTGCCCACATCCCCCAGGAAGGCCCATCCGTCATCGTCGGCAAGATCTGCAATGGAGCTGGCGATCAGCTTGACCACTTTGGGTGTCACCTTGTCCACTGAGCCTTTGGATGAAGTTTTGGTTTCAGGGGCGTCCGGAGTCTCTTCTTCGGTCTGGCTTTTCAGTATCTCGATGTAGATGAATTTGTCACAGGCCACGATGAAAGGATCGGGCGTTTTTTTCTCGCCAATGCCAAACACCTGCATTCCGGCTTCGCGAAGGCGCAGGGCCAGCCGTGTGAAATCGCTGTCGCTGGATACCAGGCAAAACCCGTCGACTCTTTCCGAGTAAAGAATGTCCATGGCATCAATGATCATGGCCGAATCGGTGGAATTTTTCCCGGTGGTGTAACCATATTGTTGCACGGGTGTGATGGCATTTTCCAGCAAAATGGTTTTCCATCGCGAAAGATTGGGGCGGGTCCAGTCGCCATAAATGCGTTTGATGGTAGGATTGCCGTATTTGGCGATCTCCTCCATCATCTCTTTGATGTTGGCCGATGGGATGTTGTCGCCATCGATCAGCACGGCTAATTTTAAATCCATTTGGGAAGTGGTTTTGATGCTGCTTGAATGTCCTTTGGGATAGAAGCAGATAAGTTTATTGCAAATTACAATAAAAATATCAGGGGTATTGGCTATATGGCTATGAATTTTTGATGTTCGTTCCAACCTTTTGCGAGTCGCTTCGTCTTTGCAATATAAACATTAACCTGATTTTCAGGGGCGGAATTTATTAAACTGTAAAATGTAAAATATGAAAGCGACAAATTTCAAAAGATTGAAAAAGGGATTAAGCCCATTATTTTTGGGACTATTGATTGTTGGCCTGGCATCATCCTGCAATGAAAATGATGACATTAACCCAGCGGATAAAGGAGCAACCATAAAATTTACCTCTACAACAAACGCAACCAAGTCGGCGGCATTGAAAAGTGACACCGTCGGGGATGTTTTTGTGGAAAGTCTCATCATCAACATCGGGGAAATTGAACTGGAATTCGATGATGACGATCCGATGTTTGAAAACGATTCAGTGGCATCAGATTACGAATTGGAAGGGCCCTTTGCAATTGATCTCATGAAAGATGGCAATGCTTTGGAAACCACATTGGCAAATAACGTGGATCTGCCTGAAGCGGCTTATGATGAAATCGAATTTGAACTGGAAGAGGGTGAAGATTCAGGTTCCCCTATGTATGGCAAAGCCATTTATGTGGAAGGGACCATTAACAATACACCCTTTGTGTTCTGGAGCGATGAGGAACTGGAACTGGAACTCGAGTTTGATAACGATGTGATGCTCGAAAAGGTCCGGGAAACCCTTATCACCGTTTCAGTGAATGTCTCTTCCCTCTTTGATCCGGTAGCGGGTGGTGTGGATATGACCAGCGCTGTCGATGGCAACGAAGACGGGACGATTGAGATCCATCCCGATGATCCTGACGGCAACAGCGACCTGGCCGAACATGTGATGGAGACATTGGAAGATGCCCTTGAAGCCTATGAAGATAGCTTTGACGATGACGATGACGATGAAGGCGATGATGATGAAGGCGATGATGACGACGATTAATCTCGTGCATGTAAGAATTTATTAAATAAAACCGGAACTGAGGACCTTCAGTTCCGGTTTTTATTTGGTTGAAAATTCAGGCTATTGTCAATGCGGTTTGTCATCAATTGGTGTTTCCCGATATACCGCTCATAGATAAAAAGGAAGCCCAGGACTGCAACGAGTGAGAGAAAGCCGGCCAGTCCTGTCATGACGGTGGTCAGGTCATTTCCACCTTTTATCAGCATCACTGCCGTTCCGTTCAGGGTTCCGTGCATAATGGCAGCCGCTCGTATTGCCTTCCCCCCAAAGAAGGTAATAAGTCCCCGCCATAGAGAAGCTAATGGCAAAGGTCAATATCAGAAAAAGGGTGGTATTGCTGATATTTTTCATAAGATGCCTGATTTTAAGGTTTCAACAACATCTTTTTTGCATTAAAAAACACTATTGTCCGGAGAATTTGTTCAAACAGTGGGAGATTGCTTCACTTCGTTCGCAATGACCTTTATTATCAGGAGGCAGAGTGATGGGATGGGGTCGGGGTTTTGTTTTTTTCCCAAACGAACCCCCCCCCCCCCCCCCC
>JBNJDH010000126.1:0-8477 GCA_051744695.1 Bacteroidota bacterium
GAATTAACCAATTGACGAATTGACGAATTGACGAATCAACCAGCAACTATAAACAAACCACATCATGACCAGTCACGAAATCTATCAGCAGATACAAAAGAAGAGAAGCTTTCTTTGCATCGGACTCGACAGCGATATCAATAAAATTCCCCATTATCTTTATGATACCACCGACCCGGTGTTTGCCTTCAATAAAGAGATCATCGATGCCACTCATGATCTGGCTGTTGCCTACAAGCCCAACCTGGCATTTTACGAGAGCATGGGTGTGAGTGGGTGGAATACGCTCGAAAAAACCGTGAATTATATCCGGTACAATTATCCCGACTTGTTTGTTATAGCTGATGCAAAGAGGGGTGATATAGGAAACACATCCAATCTTTATGCCCGTGCCTTCTTTGATGCGATGGATTTTGATGCCGTGACGGTTTCTCCTTACATGGGAGAGGACTCCGTGAAGCCGTTCCTGACTTATATAGGGCGCTGGGTGATTGTATTGGCCCTTACTTCCAACAAAGGGGCGGGGGATTTCCAGTACATGAAAGAGAATGATGAGCGTCTTTTTGAGAAAGTATTGCAGACATCCAAACAATGGGGCGACAGTGATAATATGATGTACGTGGTGGGAGCTACACGTGCCGAAATGCTCAAAGACGTCCGGAACATTGTTCCGCATCATTTTCTTCTGGTTCCCGGGGTAGGTGCCCAGGGTGGAAGTCTTGCCGAGGTGGCCCGCCATGGGATGAATGAAAAATGCGGGTTGTTGGTGAATGCATCCCGCTCGGTCATTTTTGCCGGGAATGATGAAAAATTTGCAGATGCTGCCCGTAAAGAAGCCACCGCGATTCAACAGGAAATGGCCGGACTTCTGGAGGAGGCGGGGTTGGTCTAAAACGCTTTTGCCGATTAAGAAAGCCATGGAAAAATAGAACAGATCCTTCGTCATGCTTCCTCAGGATGACGTTTAGCTTCAGCTCATTCTAAGCTCCGCAAAGAATATGGCATTAGTACGGGCCATTGGTTAATGACTGAAAACCAATTATTGATCAACTTCTGTCTGTAAATCACTTCTGACTAAAAACCAATTGTTGTAAGGAATTTTTCTTATCTTCGAAAATTGAAAGGCTGGGGACTCATCGATTTATAAATCGTAATCCCGGGGTAACAAATTAGCAAAGCTCTGCGGGTTACAGGTAAACATCTGTACTATGAGCGAAGAGTTCCTTCATTATCTCTGGCAGCACAAACTTTACAAGCCGGGGATTTTCTACACATCCCAGGATCAATTTCTGGAAATTGTTGATCCGGGGTTAAAGAACAGGCATGCCGGGCCCGATTTTTTTAATGCCAAGATTAAGCTTGATGGCATTTTATGGGCAGGCAATATTGAAATCCATTATTATGCTTCTGATTGGTTTCGGCACGGGCATCAAAATGATCCATTGTATGACAATGTGATTCTCCATGTGGTTGTCTGTTATGATGAGGATGCTTATTCCAGTAAGGGCAGGGTCCTTCCCGTTTGGTCAATGGAAATTGATGATGCCCTTGAAGCTCGTTACCGGAGCCTGGATAACCATAGCGGTTGGGTTTCCTGCGAAGAAAAAGTAAATGTTGTTTCCGGTATTGAATTCAGGAGCTGGACAGAACGTATGCTGGCTGAAAAACTGGAGCGAAAAACCGGGGAAATTGAAAACCTTCTTCAGCGCTACAATAATGACTGGGAAGAGGTGTTTTACGTGGTTCTGGCCCGTAATTTTGGTTTTGGTCTGAATGGCGAGCCGTTTGAACGTCTTGCCCGCCAGACACCATGGAGAATCGTAGGGCGCAATGCCGATTCTCAATTAAAACTAGAGGCCCTTTTTCTCGGGCAGGCCGGTTTTCTTGCCAAACTGGTCTATGACGACGAACACACAGCTTTGCTCGGGAGAGAATACGCGGTTTTGCGTCAGAAGTACGGACTTGAGCCGTTGCCGGATCATTTATGGAAATTTTTGAGGCTCCGCCCTGTGAATTTCCCCACCATTCGCCTTGTTCAGATGGCCGCCCTTTTTGCATCCTATCCATCTTTGTTTGATGTGCTTCTGGATTGCGATGAGCTTACTAAGGTCCGGGAATTGTTACAGGCCCGCCCCCTGTCTTATTGGGATTACCATTATCGGCCCGGTGTTGAAGGGAAGAAACGGGTTAAAATGCTTGGCCGCCAGGCCGTGGATTTGCTTATTATTAATACTGTTGTCCCTTTTTTCTTTGCATATGGGCGATTGCGCGGGAAACCATCTCTTGAGAATAAAGCCATTGACTGGTTGAGCGAGATGCCACCTGAAAACAACAGAATTGTGAAAAACTGGATGCGATTAAGGGATGAGAAGGTGGCATCATCTGCTGCAGAGAGTCAGGGACTGGTCCATTTGAAAAGGAATTATTGCGATCATCATAAATGTCTCCAGTGCCGCATCGGGCACAGGATTATTGCTCATCAGTGAATGAAGCTTTTTGTCCAAAGAGGGACGGCCGGCTAATTTTTTATGATTCTTGTCTTTGACAAATCACAGGATTTTATAGCGAAAATCTATTATTGAATGCAGATATTCAGAGCAAAGACAAAAGAAAATGTTTTGTGAAATGAAAAATTAATCTCTATCTTTGCACCTTCAATTGTAAAAAATATGAATTAATTAAGGTCGTATGCATCTGACAAAAGAAGAAAAACAAGAGATTTTTGCGAAGCACGGGAAGTCGAATTCTGATACTGGTTCACCAGAAAGCCAGATAGCATTATTTACCAACCGTATCGCACATTTGACCGAACACCTGAAGACCCACAAGAAGGACTTCAGCACGGAGTATGCTTTGAAAAAAATGGTAGGAAAACGGCGTCGTTTGCTGGACTACCTGAAGGCCAAGGATATTGAGAAATACCGGGCCATTCTGAAAGAGCTTCACATCCGTAAGTAGGTCGTGGAAAATATGAATGAAAGGGCAATTCTCTAATGGGAATTGCCCTTCATTGTTTTGGGACTACGGCCGAATTTTTGCAGGCATTGGTTGTTTTTTGCAAAAAAATACGTGAATGCAAAGCGTGAGTGTCAGATATTATCTATCTTTGGGGCTGACTAAGAGATTGTAAGAAAAATAGAGATTTATTTATGATTAAGCCGATTGAAAAAAGTATCGACCTTGGAGATGGACGGTCGATTGTAATTGAAACTGGAAAGTTGGCCAAACAGGCCGACGGATCGGTTGTTGTACGCATGGGCAATACCTATTTGCTCGCCACAGTGGTTTCTGCCAAAGAGGCAAAACCCGATGTTGATTTCATGCCGTTATCTGTAGATTACAAAGAAAAGTTTTCTGCTGTAGGGCGGTTTCCCGGAGGTTTTCTCAAGAGAGAAGGTCGTCCTTCCGATTTTGAGATACTTGTATCCCGTTTGGTGGACCGGGCATTGCGTCCACTGTTCCCTGAAGATTATCATGCCGATACATTTGTAACGGTAAATCTTATTTCTGCCGACAGTGAAAGTGCTCCGGATGCATTGGCCGGTCTGGCCGCCTCTGCTGCATTGGCTGTTTCTGATGTGCCATTTGGAGGGCCCATTTCGGAAGTGCGTGTTGGCCGAATCAACGGAGAATTGAAGATCAATCCTTCCGCTTCCGAGATTAAGGAAGCCGACATGGATATAATTGTTGCTGCCTCAAAGGACAACATCCTGATGGTAGAGGGTGAAATGAATGAAGTTTCTGAAGCTGAGCTTCTGGAAGCTATGAAGTTTGCCCATGAAGCCATCAAGGTGCAGTGTGACGCTCAGCTGGAGCTAGCTGAGATGGCCGGAATAAAGGAAAAAAGAGAATATTCACATGAAGAGAATGACGAAGATCTTCGTCAGAAAGTTTGGGACGCCACTTACGAAAAGGCTCTTGAAGTAGCCCGTTCGGCCAATCCCAACAAGCAAGAACGGATGGAAGCTTTCGACAAGATTGTGGAAGAGTTCATCGAAACCAATTACAATACAGAAGAGGATGAGGTTCCTGAAAAGCTGATAAAACGCTATTTCCATGATGTGGAAAAAGAAGCCGTTCGCCGGGTAATGCTTGATGAAAATATTCGTCTTGACGGACGTGCGATGGATGAAATTCGCCCCATCTGGTGTGAGATCGATTCACTTCCCGGGCCGCACGGTTCGGCCATTTTCACCCGGGGTGAAACCCAGTCTCTAACCACCGTGACTCTTGGTTCCAAACTAGATGAAAAGATCGTTGATGATGTTTTGGTCAAAGGCAGGGACCGGTTTCTGCTGCATTACAATTTCCCGCCTTTCTCAACCAATGACGCCAAACCTTACCGGGGTGTTGGCCGTCGGGAAGTCGGGCACGGAAACCTTGCATACCGTGCTTTAAAAGGAATGTTGCCTGAAGAGATGCCCTACGTGATTCGCGTGGTTTCAGACATTCTTGAGTCCAACGGTTCTTCGTCAATGGCTACCGTTTGTGCCGGCACCATGGCCCTTATGGATGCCGGGATCAATTTTCAAAAACCCGTTTCGGGTATTGCTATGGGACTGATCACTGATAAGGACAGCGATAAGCATGTGGTGCTTTCGGACATTCTGGGTGATGAAGACCACCTCGGGGATATGGACTTTAAAGTTACCGGTACTCATGATGGAATTACCGCCACTCAGATGGACATTAAAGTGGAAGGCCTTTCTTATGAAGTATTGGAGAAAGCCCTCGATCAAGCTCGTCGCGGTCGGCTTCACATTCTTGACAAAATGACCGAGGTCATCAGTGAGCCACGCAAGGACTATAAACCTCATGCACCCCGCATCGTAACTCTTAAGATTCCGAAAGAGATGATCGGCGCTGTTATCGGACCCGGTGGAAAGATCATTCAGGAAATACAAGCTGAAACCGAAACAGATATCGCCATTGATGAAGATGAAAACAATGGCATCGTTGATATATCGGCCAGCAATAAAGAGAATATTGATAAGGCTCTTGCCCGGATTGACGGCATTATAGCTGTCCCTGAAGTCGGGAAGATCTATTCCGGTAAAGTTAAGTCTATTGTACCATTTGGGGCTTTTATAGAAATCCTTCCCGGAAAAGACGGCCTGCTACATATCTCTGAGATTGAATGGCGCCGCCTGGAAAAAGTGGAAGATGTCCTCTCAGAAGGCGAGACAGTAGATGTTAAGCTTATCGATGTTGACCAACGTTCCGGCAAATTAAAACTTTCACGTAAAGTGTTGTTACCCAAGCCGGAAAAGAAATAAATCTTCACCATTTCTCGCCGAATTTTTAATGAATCGATACATGGTTGAATAAAATGTCAAATCCCCTTTGGTTTTAGACCATCGGGGATTTTGTTTTTTATTACAACTTTTTTTAATTTAACAGGCCATTTTAAAAGAAAAAAACCTGCATTCGAACTTTTTTGAATCAATTAGTTTGTTAAATTATTGTTGTGCTTCTTTTGGTGGTTCAACAATGTAGCAGTTTAGGTAAAGCAAAAAGCATCATAAAATTTTTATATACCACCTGTCTTCTTTCAGGCAGGCATTACTAAATTTAATGAGCGATTTAACTGATATGACCCGAAATAAAACCATTCAACAGTGGTATGAAATATTGAGCAAGCGGCTTAAAGGGGCTCCACGTGAGAGCATTCGTTTCTATAGTCTGGAGGCTTTCCCGAGATTGATGCATCATCTGGAAGTTCATAAATCTGAGTGTTCCACATGCGCCGCCCACTTTGAAGAGTTGGATAAGATGAGCTTTGAGTTGGGACGCTGGATGAAAACAGATGCCCCTGAAATGATGAAATTTCAGGCCGAACTGGAAGAGAGTGTCAGACATTTGCGGACTGAACACAAAGTTTTCCCGAAAGGATTGTGGCTTTCACGTTTTGTGTTAATTGGAATTCTTGTTGGGGTTCTGGCCGCCATCATCACTATCCTCGTAGTGGCAGGAGTGGTCATTGGCGGGGTGTTGCTGACCGGGGCTTTTGTCGGAATGTTGGGCGGATGGCTTGCCGGGAAGAACAAAGAGCGAAAAATCCGGAAACAAGACAGGTTGTATTGATATTTTTTATTTTAAAAAGTCCCTTGAGTTTTTGTCATAAATCATATTCCCATTGTTGATATGGAGCATTTTGTTCATTAAAAGGCCGTTTATCAATTTAATATGATACATCTAACCTCCTTCTTTTTCATAAAGCTTCTAACGATCATTAATTAAATAAAAAGAGATGAAAATAAGAACCGTATTTGTTTTTTTACTGGCTATGTCCGCACTTATGTCTTGTAACCGGGGCCCCGGGAAGCCCGATTATCCCGAAACAAAAAAAGTGGATACCGTGGATACCTATTATGGCACCCAGGTTCCTGATCCTTACCGTTGGCTTGAAGACGATGATTCGGAAGAGACCCGTGAATGGGTGGAAGCACAGGTAGAGGTCACAAACAATTATCTGGAGCAAATTCCTTTCCGTGACAAAATCCGGGAACGACTCACGGAATTGTGGAATTATGAAAAGCAAAGCACCCCTTACCGTAAAGGGGATTATTGGTTTGTTTCGCGAAATGACGGCCTTCAGGACCAATCTGTGATTTATGTCAAAAAAGGACGAGACGGAGAAGAGCGGGTATTGCTTGATCCCAACAAACTTTCAGAAGATGGCACCGTGGCCCTTGCCGATTTTGCCATTTCTGAAAATGGGAAATACATGGCCTATGCTCTTTCGGAGGGAGGATCCGACTGGAATGAAATTTATATCCGGGAGGTGGAAACTGGTGAAGACCTGGATGATCATTTAAAATGGATCAAATTTTCCAATATTTCCTGGCTCGGGAATAAAGGCTTTTATTACAGCCGTTATGATGCCCCCGAAGAAGATGAGAAACTTACCAGCGTGAATGAATTTCAGCAGGTTTATTTTCATGAAGTCGGAGATGCCCAGGAAGAAGATCAACTGGTCTATAAAGATACTGAACACGCTCAACGCAATTTTACAGCCTCAGTGGATGATGATGATCAATACATTATCCTTTCCGGAAGTGAATCCACCAGCAACAATTCACTTCGAATTAAAGGAGTGGATGAGCAGGAGTGGATGGTAGCAGACAGCACTTTCGAGCATGAAACAAGTTACATTGGTACTGTCAACCAGAGCTTCTGGGTCCTCACCAACTATGATGCCCCTCGTTATCGAGTGATGGCCATTGATCCGGAAAATCCTGCTAAAGAAAACTGGAAAGAGGTTATCCCTGAGCAGTCAGGGGTACTTGAAAATGTAGATTTATCGAAATCTCATGCGCTTGCATTGTATTCTGTGGATGCCGAGTCGCAACTTGAAGTTTACAATTTTGATGGTGAGAAGCAAAAAGATGTTGATTTGCCCGGCTCAGGAACGGTGGGATCTCTTCATGCCATTCGCGACAATGATGAGGTGTTTTACTCCTTTGATTCCTATCACATACCGCCCAGGATTTTTAGCCTTGATTTGCAGACAAAAGAAAAAAAGACTGTTTTTGAATCGGATGTCGATTTTAACGGAGAAGATTATGTGACGAAATTGGTTTTTGTTGAAGCCGATGACGGCGCCCAGGTTCCTCTTCATATCGTCCACAAAAAAGGGATTGAGATGGACGGTCAGAACCCGACGATGTTATATGGGTATGGCGGGTTTAATATTGTTTATCAACCGTCGTTTGATGTCCGGATTCTTCCCTGGCTCGAGAATGGCGGCATTTACGTCAATGCCCATATTCGGGGTGGCGGTGAATATGGCGAATCCTGGCACAAGGCCGGAACCAAAATGAATAAACAGCGGGTTTTTGATGATTTCATCCTGGCGGCTGAAAAAGTAATTGATATGGGGTATACCAACCCGGATAAGCTGGGTATGCGCGGGGGGTCCAACGGAGGTCTTCTACTGGGGGCCGTGGCCAATCAGCGTCCCGACCTTTTTGAGGTATCACTTCCGTCTGTCGGGGTCATGGATATGTTAAGATATCATAATTTTACTATTGGTTGGGCCTGGGCCGGCGATTACGGCCGGAGCGACGACAGCGAGGAAATGTTTGAGTATTTGTATGATTATTCTCCTCTGCACAACATTCGCTCCGGTTTGGATTATCCCGCTACACTGGCGTTTACGGCCGATCATGATGACAGGGTTGTTCCGGCACACTCATTCAAATACATTGCCACCCTGCAGGAAAAATACAAAGGTGATCATCCCGCACTCATACGTATTGAAACCAAAGCCGGGCATGGAGCGGGCAAGCCCGTGTCCAAGCAAATTGAAGAAGTTGTGGATATGTGGGCATTCACCTTTTATAACATGGATGAGGAAGCTTATTAATAATAAATTATTAGATTTTTAGATGAAAGTAGCTCAGTCGCAGAAGTCAGTAGTAGCTGAAAGCTCTTAGCTCTTAGCTGTTAGTAGCTCAGTCGCAGAGTCAGAAGTA
>JBNJDH010000127.1:0-8421 GCA_051744695.1 Bacteroidota bacterium
GTCCCCGTCTACCTGAATCGCTGGCATAACACAAGACCAGGCAGTATAGTCCGGATTGCAGGATTCAGGCGCGCATTCGCGCAGCCCCGCAAGGATTGCAAGCGCATTCACGGGGTATAAATAAAAAACCGCTGAAAATCCTTCAAATATTCTTATTGATTTAACAAAGGAGCTGCTGAAAAAGTTATTTAGTTGCAATTTGCGGGAGAAGCCGGCTTCACCCCGTGTAGTAAATTAAGCCGCATTGTTTAATGATCAGAAAATACTACACGGGGTAAAGCCGGCTGGTAGGTGAGGTTAGCCGCAATTTATGAACACCCCTTTTAGCCCGCTTAACCCCGTGTAATATTTTTAACAAAAGCCTTTGTTTGTTGGTCAGAAATCATTACACGGGGTGAAGCGGGCTTTTCAAAGTGCAAGGGTATTTCCGCCATTTTTTTCGAGATACCTTGCATTTACACATGCTGATATCAATGATAAGGGTTTCATCCGTATAAAATTAATTTATTAAGGTCGGATGGAACTCGCATGCAAGAACTTATACATGTTCTTTTGTGACAAACCTTGTCATGCTCGTTTCAGATATAAAATTATGTGCGTTTTTTAGCATTCCCAATTTAGAGGGTAGCTATATCCTTTAGGGAATATCAGAATAAGTGTTCGAAATTTTAGGAAAGTTGATCCAAAAGAGTTGGGAAATCAGGAACTACTAAAAAATTTGTAGGAGAAAACAGGAAATGCTTAAACTTGAGAAAACTAAATCAGGTTTTTTATTCTTTACCGATCCATTTTCAGGAAAAAATTCTGAATCTGTAGGTCCAATTTAGAATTTGTTATTTTGCTGAAATACAGTTCCCCGGGAGATTGTGAGTTCTCCCGGGAGATTAGAAGCAGTCCCGGGGATTCTGAAGCCGTTTTTAATTAAAAAATCTGCTTCCCGGGAGCTTTTAACCGGATTTTAACAAAAAAATCTGTTTCCCGGGATTTGAAATCCCGCTCCCGGGAAAAAATTTTGCGTCCCGGAAGAAAAAATTTCGTTCCCGGGAAAAAAATCGCTTTCCCGGGAAGTTTTGACCCGTCCCGGGGGCCCGGGGAAGGTTCAATTGTTCCGGGGCCAGTCAGGATTTCCCGGGAAGGGTTAGGATTTCCCGGGACTCTGTCAATCAATGATATACCGGGAAGGGGAAGAATGGTGATCATTCGGTATTTTCCTTCCAGCTTTGAGGTTCAAGCTTCGCCAATCGGGAGCTTTCCCGTTGGGAGCACCCCTCTGAATAAATGGAGATGGCTTCGGGCTGCGCCCTCGCAATGACACCGCGCTTTTTAGGTAGAGGGGGTAGAAACACCACAGGTTTTCAGAAATACAGACGAGTCCATGCAGTCGTGCAACATGATTTCAGGAACGCTGAAATGCCAACACACGCGTGCAATAGGTTTTCAGGAATTCTGAAATCCTGATGCACGCGTGCAACACGTTTTCAGAAAATCTGACGGTACGCTACAGCTGTGCAACTCGTTTTCAGAAACACTGAAATAATGATGCGCCCGTGCTATAAATTTTCAGAAATTCTGATGATCTCAAACAATCGTACAAGATGGGGCCTGGAATCCAGAAATCATATTGCACCCATGCAGTCCGCATAAAAAAACCGCCCAGGGCAGCAATCACTGACTTGAGCGGTTTTATATGGTCATTAAACCAGCTATAATTTACTTAGCCCACCAGAGCTTAGTATCCTGATAATCGGGCCCCTGTCGATCAATAGCTTCCTGAAGATTATCCGCATTCCGGGAATAGGCATTGGAGCCATAGCGCATACGCTGAGGATATTCACCAGAGATGTCTCCAAATCCGTAAATTTCGCGATCGTCCACACCATTGGCCAGTTCTTCCGGATATCCGGTATCCCGGACGACAGCCCAGGCATGAAATCCTTCTGTGTAATACATCAACCAGCGCTGAATACCAATTTTTTCCAGGTCATTGGTCCCATCAAGTGTAGCCATTGAAGAATTGGCCATAAAATCGTCAATTTCGGCTTCTTCAACATTCCAGAGACGCATTATATGACGTAATCCTTGCCGGTACAAATCATTGGCGTTACCGCTTCCAAGTCCTTTGGCAGCAGCTTCAGCCTGCAGGAAGTAAGCCTCTGCAGTAGGCACCACAATTTCAGGTGCAATGGGCTCGCCTTCACCTTTTTCTTGAATAATATACTGGGCCGGCCGACTGAAAAGATCATAACGGGTATATTGCCCCATTTCAGGTCTCAGTCTTATGGGCTGACCTACATAATAAGTGTCTTCATCCATGGCAACAATTGTAGAACTATCAGTATCGGTTGTCGTATATTGGGCGCCAGCCTCATCAAGTGCAGAAAGGATGAAATCTTTCCGCTTTTGAATGACAGCCTCATCTTCTCCCCCGGGATAGGGAATACTTATCTCACCACCGACTGCCGGCTGAGCGTACTTAGAAAGACGGGGATCGTCATAATCCTGAAGAGCATTGATCACATGATTACTAACGGTCCAGGTTCCACCACTGAGGAAATTATACCAAATATCTCCATAAGCAGCACTGTTCCACTCACTGATTTTAGGGTCCTTAGGAAGCAGGGCATTGTCATCTTCAGTTGACAACAGCGGATCAGAAAGGGCTTCTGAGATGGCTGTTTCAGCAAAACTTGCGTTTTCAGCTCCATGAGCTTTCATGGCGACCCTCAACTTCACGGTATTGGCAAGTTTTTTCCATTGCTGAAGATCACCGCCATAAAATAAATCATTCTCACCAAGATCCTCTTCGGCTTCCCCAGTGCGGGTAGCATCTCCAATCAATTCCATAGCATGATCAAGATCTTCTATAATACCCTGATAAATATCCCGCTGGGCATCAAATTTCGGAAGAAGAATATCCAGGTTGCCGGCTTCAGAATAAGGAATATCCCCGAAAGTGTCGGTGAAATATTCGTAATAAATGCTCTTGAGTACCAAAGCTGTTGCATAAGACCGGGGATTTTCATTTGCCCCTCCGGGCTCAGTAAGCTGAAGGTAGGTCACAATATTCCCTGTAAACCCTTCCAGCCAGTCCCAGGTCGCATTGGTATAACCTCCGTGATAAGAATATCCGGTTTCACCTGACCACCAAGAGTTGGTGTGTCCAAAACAAAAATGACCTGCAAACCTGTCTGCATGGATCAGATGTGCCCGCCAGTAAGGGAAACGGTCCGGAGCCATCAACTTCACCTGGCTTTTGGTAATAAAGTACCGGGCCGATATATCATCCTCATTAATAGCCGAGGGATTCTGATTGATCTCGGTAAAATCGTCGGTACACTGCACCAGGGTGCCAGCCACCAACAACCCGATCAGAAATTTATATATTTTCATAATTCCGTATTTTTAATGATTAAAACTTCACATTAAGATTGAAACCTAGGCTGCGACTTGAGGGCAGCGGATTGAACAACATACCTTGCGAGAAGGTACTGGTACTGTAGCTCAGTTCGGGATCAAAGTTCTCCATTTCCTTGTAAAGGAATAAAAGATTCCGGCCAACCAGCCCCACAGAAGCAGATTGAATGAAGCCCTCTCCCAAAATACGGTCGGGCACGTTCCATGAGAGAGATGCCTCGCGCAGACGGATATTGGTCTGGTCATAAATATACTCCGATGCAATACCGGAAACTCTGCCCCAATACTGGTAGGCCTCAACCCTCTCTTCATTTTGCTCATATACGCCTTCTTCAACTTCCACAACACCGTCAACCACAACACCGTCTTCACGATATTTCAGAGTTCTTTCGCTGGACCCATTGGCATCAAGAGAGGCATCGGTCCCTGAAAAAACTTCGCCACCAAGACGGCCATCAATCAAAACATTCAGGGAGAAATTGCCATAAGTGAAGTTGTTGGTCCATCCGCCTGACCAGTCAGGCTGATAGTTCCCCAAAAGTTCTTTTTCGGAAGTTTCACGAGGAAGACCTTCTTCATCAACAATCATTTCACCATTATCCGTTCTCCTATAAGTGGTACCGTAAATCTCTCCAAATCCGCCACCAACAGTACCCTGAACAATCACATCGCCATCGTTGGTGACACCAAATTCATAATTATCTGTTCCCTCGATTAGCTTGTTCAACTGGTTTTCATTGGTGGAGAAATTCAGGCTGGTTTCCCAGGTAAAAAGGCCACGTTCAACCGGGGTGCCACCCAGCAACATCTCAAAGCCTTTGTTTTCGATTTCCCCCACATTACTAACTCTTTCTTCATATCCTGTGGAAGCGGAAATCGGGACAGCCATGATAAGGTCCGTGGATTTGATGTTGTAGAAACTGAAATCAGTGAAAAGTCTGTTGTTGAAAAAGCGGAATTCACCACCCACTTCAAAAGAAGTTACTTCTTCCGGACGAAGGTCGGGATTGTTTTTGGTTCCGCTCCGGCTCATGGTTGTCCGGTCCAAATAAGATCCTGAAGCATCATCGATATAGAAAATATCGGAAAGCATATAAGGATCGGTATCGTTACCCACCTGGGCCCAGCTCATGCGTAACTTAGAGAAGGTCAATACATCATTTGAAACATCCAGCATTTCATTCAGCAAAATGGATGTACTAAGTGACGGATAGGAATAGGACCAGTTGTCCTCAGGAAGGGTAGATGACCAGTCATTTCTCAAAGAAGCATCGAGGTAAAACCAATTGTCATACCCCAAACTGGCTGTTCCGTAAAGCGAATTGATTTCTTTCTTACTAAGGGGGTCATATCCGGTAAAAACTTCGCTGGCAATGGATGCCGGAGGTCCCTCGGGAACACGAAAATCTTCACCATTAATCCGCATATGCCTGCCAAAGGAATACATATGGTTTCCACCAAATGTAGCATTTAAGTTAATGCGTTCGGTAATGTCTTTATTGAGTTTGAAAAGGAAGTCGGCATTGGTTTCACCGTCCTGATATTGATTGTAGGCAAACCGGCCGGTATCATAGAACCAGTGTCCGTAAGCTTCTACATTCTCAATGTTTTGCTTAACAAAATCGGTTCCGACACGCACATGACCTGTCAGCCAAGGGGCAAATTGATACTCTGCCTTAACAAACCCCTGGAAACGGTGCCTCCAGTCTTCCCGACGGTCGTTGTACATCATCCAGTAAGGGTTGGCCCCGAGGGTGGAGTGAGAAACAGCTTCCAGTGTTTCGGGGTCCTGATAATCCCTGTAATCATCGATATCGGCATTCCGTGGAATGTTGTAAACATACGACAGAACCCCCTCCGTTCCCAACTTGGGCCGGTTTTCGCCATGCTGCTGGAAATAAGTAGCCTTGGCATCAAGGGTCAGCTTCTCATTAATGGTGGCCAGTCCCCTTAAATTGAAATTGTGACGATCGATTCCCGCATTGGGAAGAATGGACTTAGAATGCGTATTGGTGTAGGAAAAACGCACATTTTTCTCCTTATCACCTGCATCAATGGCCAAATTGGTAATATAGGTCTGCCCTGTTTCAAAGAAATTTTCAACATTGTCGGGTTTGGCCGTATAAGGACGTTCCTCACCGGTCCAGTAGAGTTTCTGGGAGCCGTCAAGTTTGGGGCCCCAGTTGGCGCCGGCATCTTTCAGGTCAGCCAGGTTGCTGGGGACATACCCCTGCGTACCTTGTCCGTATTCATTTTGATATTCAGGCAAAACCATCGGTTCCTCAAAGGTCATATTGGTTGATACCGATACACCCAATCCCTCGGCGCCGGCACCCTTTTTGGTGGTAATCAGGATTACACCATTGGCAGCCCGGCTACCATACAAAGCGGCGGCATTCGGACCTTTCAAAACCGAAATGGACTCAATGTCATCGGGATTAATGTCGGAGATCCCGCTTCCATAGTCCGTTTTGGAGTAAGCACCCTCATCGTTGGCATTGGCCGATCCATAACCTGAATTGTCAATGGGAACCCCATCCACAACATACAAAGGCTGATTGTTTTGGGAAAGAGAGTTGTTGCCCCGAATGGTTACGCGGGAACTACTACCCGGTCCAAATGCCCCCTGGGTAATATTCACACCCGACACCCGTCCGGCCAGGGAATTCATTACGTTGGTCTCCTTCACACGTGAAACATCTTCATTTTGAACCTCCGTCATGGTGTAACCAAGGGATTTTTTTTCCCGGGAAACGCCCAGGGCTGTCACCACAACCTCATCCACATCGAAAGTGGCTGGTTCCATAGCTATGTCAAATGTTCCACCATCTTCTACTTCTACTTCCTGTTTGGCAAATCCTACGAAGGAAAAAACCACAGTAGCATTTTCCTGAACTTCAAGGCTGTAATTTCCATCCACGTCGGTGATGGTCCCGTTGTTGGTTCCTTTCTCCACCACCGAGGCCCCCGGAATTGGCTCTCCGGAAGGAGCTTCAGTTACAGTGCCGGTCACTTCGACATTCTGGGCCAGCAAAAAACCTGCATAAAACAAAAGCATGGTCGTCACCAGCCATTTTCGCATGAATTGTCTCTTTTTCATAGATTTTAATTTAAGGGTTAAACATTTTTTAAATGCCCGTCAAATTTTTGTTAACCTCTTCAATTGGTTTTAACGTTTGTGAACACCCAAAGTTCGCATCTTTTTTGCTTTTTTTCAAATTTTTTTCACCCTTTTATTATTTTTTTATCAAAGATATTCATCTTGTCAGAATTTATTTGACCTCATGCATCTCATCTGCAGGCAATTTGAAACAAAAGAACCATGGATTATTTAGATTTTTTGGTTTTTTTAATTTCATATTACATGTTATTAGTTTTTTTCAATCCATTAAAAAGACCCGATTTACATTCACGAACAAACACAAAAAGGGCCGTCCCGGTAAGGAACGGCCCTCATTATCATCAAAAGAGCACTATTTTAGGAACTGCTATTCAGATTCCCATCCCGGATTTTGCTCCAGGGTATAGCCATTGTCCTTGTAAAGGGCAATTTGCTCAAGTGGAAGGGGATCCAGATATACCTTTTCATCGGTGAATGTCCGGTGAGTTCCTTCTTCGTGAGCGGGCTTGATGTAACCTTCATCGGCACCATCTTCAATAAAAACATTTCCTTCGGCATCCGGGAAATCAGCGAAACTTATATAAGCTCCGCGATTGATGTCTTCATTTTCTTTGGTATCGGTATACTCGAGTTTTTTCCAGCGCCTGAGGTCTCCAAGGCGGAAGCCTTCAAATGCCAGCTCGGTCCTTCTCTCCCGACGAATTTCCCAGATCATGGCCGGCACATCGGGATCTCTTTCCGGATCGTCATAAGTAGCTCCATTAACAGCCGGCTGACCACCTATGATTTCAAGCGGAGGCAAAGGATCCTCACCCCTTTGACGAAGCTCATTAATGGACTTGTCCAGATCGGCCTGGGTCAGCTCACCCAGCTCGGCACAAGCTTCGGCATAATTAACCAGAACTTCTCCGTAACGGATGACAGGTGCATCAGTCGGATTGTTGGCGCCAGTGCCAATGTTTTCATCCTTAATTTCCTCGTTCAGAAATTTATGGCTGGCATAACCGGTGGTGGAATAATTACCGACAACTCCGTTAAGCCTGAGGGTATCATCTACAAAAGTATCGTAAATACGGGGATCACGGTTAGCCATCACATTTTCAATGCCATTATCTCCCTGGTATTCGGAAGACAGGGAAATGGGCAATCCATCAGAACAAAGATAAGACTCAATCAAGTCCTTTGAAGCCCCTGTCTGGGGTTCTTTATTTTGATAGGACATCAAAGCATGAGTCAGCTCCCCGTCTTCATAGTGACGGTACATTATCATTTCTTTGTTTCCGGACAAATCGAGGCTATTGAACATGCCCCGGTAATCATCCTCAACGGCGTATCCATAATTTTCGATAACCTGGTTGGCAGCCCATTTGGCTTTTTCCAGCAATTGTTGAGAATCGGAATTGGGCACATCATGGTATTTTTGCCATGTTCCTTCCCACAGCATAATTCTTGACATGAAAGCCAACACAACAGGCTTATTAACTACCAAACCATCAGTTCCCGCGTCATCCTGAACATGCTCAGCAGCAAACTCAAAATCCTCAAGCACATTTTGCATGACTTCTGCCCTGGGATCTCTGGGTTTATACAAATAATCTTTATCTTCAGGTTCAGGCACATGGTCAAACCAAGGCACATCACCAAAACGCTGAACAAGATTGGCATATTCCAGGCCACGGAAGAAACGGGCCACACCTTTCCAGTGATTCTTCGCTTCCTCGCTCATCGGGACTTCATCGATGCGTTCAAGCATAATGTTGGCTTTGCGAACATATGTAAAGCCCCAGCCACCGCCAGAAGTGGGTACATTCTTAGTGAAAGGTGTAGGTGTTGTGGGCGCAAAGTCATCGTTCAGGCTCTGGCCTGTAAAGTAATCACCCCATGTC
>JBNJDH010000128.1:0-8411 GCA_051744695.1 Bacteroidota bacterium
AACCTGTCATCAACTCGTTGTTGTACACATAGGGATTGGAGCACCAGCTGTCGGTGTTGGAATATTCGTTGCCTTCATGGGGTGTCACATTGTAGGGAACAACCGAAACCATGCCCCAGGGCACTACAGGCCCCGGAAATGTCGCGCCGTAGTTGCTGGTTCCGATGAAAGGGTCCACATACGATGCCGGCTCTTGTGCGGATGCCGGCCGAATCAGAGCAATGGCAAACAATGCCAGGATGAGCCCGGTTCGTTTCAGAAAACGATCTGCGGCTGGCGGGATGGTGTTTTTTATGGTTTTCATATTTGCTGAATGTTAAATTTATATCTGTTCTGGTTTCTGACTTTTTCTATAGTCAGGGCTTCACACGGAGAGAAACCCTGACGGGACCAATTTCAGAACTTCCTGCCCGGCAAAGAAAGCCGGGCGGTAACTTTGTCAAATTATGTAAGGATGAAGTCAATGACCTACCGACCTACTGACCTACTAGCCTACTTGCCTAACGACCTACTTACCTACTTACCTACTGACCTAACGACCTACCGACCTACCAACCTACCGACCTACTGACCTACCCACCTATCTCCTGTCCGTCATTTCAAATTCCAGCGTGCCGCCCTCCATGATCTCTTCATGGGTAATTCGGGGCTGGTCGAGTTTTTCACCGTTGAGCGTGGCTTTCTTGATGTATTTATTGGATTTACTTACACCGGGAGCTTTCACGGTAAATGTTTTGTTGTTGCCCACCTGGATGGTGGCTTTCTCCCACAAGGGGCTGCCAATGTGATACACACCATCGGCGGGATTCACCGGGTAAAAGCCCATGGAACTGAAAACGTACCACGACGACATCTGGCCGCAGTCTTCGTTGCCGCAATGGCCGTTTGGCTCGGGTTTATACATGTTGGTCAAGATCTGACGTACGCGTTTTTGGGTTTTCCAGGATTCGCCGGTATAGTTGTACAGATAAGCCACATGGTGACTGGGTTCGTTGCCATGGGCATACTGGCCGATCATCCCTGTGCTGAATATTGGGAGATCGTCGTCGGCCTGCGGGTCAAAGGTGAACATGCTGTCGAGCCGGGCGCTGAACCGTTCGGTGCCCAGCGTATCACGCAGTCCTTCGATGTCCTGGGGCACAAACCAGAAATAGTGCCAGCCGTTGCTTTCGCAGAAGTGGTTGGTGTATTCGCGCGGCACAAAATGATCGATGAAATTGCCATTGGCTTTTCGGGGGCGCATAAAGCCCGTTTCCGGGTCAAAAAGGTTTTTCCAGTTGGCCGCCCTTTTCATGAAATACCGGTAATCTTCTTCTTTCCCCAGGTCTTTTGCAAATTGGGCAATGCACCAATCGTCGTAAGCATATTCCAGGGTTTTGGAAACCGACCAGTCTTCTTCTTCATCTGAAAGGGGTACGTAGCCCAGTTTCCGGTATTCTTTGATGCCGTGGTCGTCCGACATGGCGTTGGATTTGCAGGCTTCATAAGCCTCTTCCGCATCGAAACCGCCGATCCCTTTGAAATAAGCATCCACAATAACCGGCACAGCATGGTATCCGATCATCATATCGGTTTCATTGCCCTGCATAGACCATACCGGCAGAAGTCCGGTTTCCCGGTAATGACTGAGCATGGATTGGACCATGTCGGAAACCCTGTCGGGGTGCATGATGGTGTAAAGGGGATGAGCCGCCCGGAAAGTGTCCCAGAGTGAAAAAGTATCGTATCTGTCATAGCCGTCGGCCGAATGAATTTTTCCATCGGCCCCTTTATATTTGCCATTGGCATCGCTGTAGAGGGTAGGGGCGAGCATGGACTGATACAGAGTGGTGTAAAAGGTGCGTTTCCAAGTTTTGTTGTCCGACTGGACCCTGATCTTCTGCAATTCTTTTTCCCATGTATCCGAAGCGGCTTGTTTGATCTCATCAAACTTCCACCCGGGGGATTCGGTTTTAATGGCATTTCTTGCGCCTTCTATGCTGGCGCTGGAAAGGCCCACCTTGACGACGACTTCCTCATCTTCAGAGGTGGCAAAGCGCAGATCAATTTTTGTGTTGACGCCTTCTACTTTTTCGCCTTCAACCGGGTCGCCGTCTTTGAACAGTTCGGTCGTTTCCATGGGTTTGGAAAACCTGGCTACGAACCAGACCTTCTGATCGGGCGCCCAGCCCTGGGAATGGCGGTAGCCCGAAATGGTCCGGTCGTCCTCAATGGTGATGCCTGTGGCCACCGGTCTGTCCCAGTTAAGCGCATATCCCAGGTCGATGATGAACCCCGAGTTGTCGTCTTCAGGAAAAGTGTATCTGTGTACGCCTGTCCTTTGGGTGGCGGTAAGTTCAGCGTTGATGCCATAATCTTTCAGGAAGACCTGGTAATAGCCGGGTTCGGCATGTTCCCTGTCGTGATCGAACAAGGAATAGGGGCGGTTGCCGTTTTCGGGGGTGGTTTTCACGGCCTGACTGTTGACCGGGGACAGCAAAATATCGTACAGATCACCGGCACCCGTCCCTGAAAGATGCAAATGGCTGAAACCGGTGATGATGGAATCGGGCCAGTAATACCCCGCGATCCGGTCCCATCCGGAATAGCCGATGTCGGGACTCAGTTGTACCATGCCAAAAGGCACTGTGGCACCCGGGTAGGTGTTGCCCGGTCCGTCGGTTCCCATAAAGGGGTTGACCAGAGAGGTGAGCCGGCTGTTCTTTTCTGCTTCTGATGGATTGGAGCATCCGGTATTTACTATGAGCAGAAATAACAGAGGAATCAGAAATATTCTTGTTTGTTTCATTTTTGAATGCATTTTAATTACAATAGTCCGTCAAGCTTTTGTAATACCCTGTAATTCAATTGTTTAAAATCCCGGCATTTATCAGGTTAAATCACAGTTTATCAGTGTTATACGAATTTTCTTAAATCTTATATCTAATAATCTAACGATCTATTGAATTAGGATTTGCTGATAAAGTCAGCAGATCAATGAAAAAAGGGCGCCCTGAGCCAACAGAACGCCCCTGCGCTTAATTGTTGTTCTATTTTTGCGGCAATTCTTCTATTGGTCTGTTTTCCGGGGCGGCCCCGAATTCTTCATTGGGCGTGTCGCCCATGACCAGTTTGAGTTTTCCGCCCTGCATGATCTCATTGTAAGTGATGTAGGAACGGGAGATATCCTGGCCATTTAGTTGGGCCGACTGGATATAAATGTTTTTGTCGCTGTTGTTTTCAGCTACAACTGTAAAGGTTTTGTCCCCTTCAACCTGAATGGTGGCTTTTTCTACTTCGGGCGATCCGATAGCAAAAACCGAGCTTGCCGGATTGACTGGATAGAAGCCAATAGATGAGAAGACATACCAGGCCGACATCTGGCCGCAGTCTTCGTTGCCCGGCAGCCCATCCGGCTGGTCGGTGTAGAATTTATCCATAATGTAGCGGGTCTTCTCGGCCGTTTTCCACTGACTGCCGGAATAGTTGTAAAGATAGGCCGCGTGGTGACTTGGCTCGTTGCCCTGTGCGTACTGCCCGATCAGTCCGGAAATATCTGGGGAAGCTTTTTCACCCATTTCTCCGGTGGCCTCAAAGAACCGGTCAAATTTTTCTTCAAAAGCTTCCTCGCCACCCATCAGGTCGATAAGACCTTCCACGTCATGGGGCACCAGCCAGGTGTATTGCCAGGCGTTTCCTTCGGTGTAATCGCCCTCTTCATGGATCGACTGAAACGGATCAAAAGGTTCTTTAAAACTTCCGTCACTCATAAGCGGACGCATGAACCGGGTCTCGGAGTCGAAATATTTTTCATAAACCCGTGAACGCTCATGATATTTCTCCGCGTTTTTTTCATCTCCTCTCATTTCAGCAAAACGGGCGATGGCCCAGTCGGATATGGCATATTCCAAAGCTTTGGAAACCGATTCGATCTCTTTATCGGCGGGGATGTATCCCATCTCTTTAAGGTGGTCGATGCCATCACTGTCCACGTTGGAAGATTCCAGCACTGCTTCCCAGGCCAGGTCATGATCGAAACCGTCGAACCCTTTGAAAACAGCGTCTGTCACCACGGGCACGGCACTGTAGCCGACCATAGTATTGGTTTCGTTCCCCATCAGGTGCCAGATGGGGAGTTTGCCCTGCTGTTCATAGATGGTCAGCATGGAATTGACCATGTCATCCACTTTATTGGTCTGTACGATGGTAAACAACGGATGTATGGCCCTGTAAGTGTCCCAGAGAGAAAAAATGGAATAATTCTCAAAACCGGGGTCATCGTAGACTTTTTTGTCGGTGCCCCGGTAGCTGCCGTCATGATCGTTAAACAGCACAGGTGCGATGAAAGAGTGATACATGGATGTGTAGAAAGTCCGCTTCACCGATTCATCGGAATGACTGATCTTGATTTTGGAAAGTTCCCGGTTCCATTTTTTCCGGGCATCTTCTCTGACTTGTTTAAAATCCCAATGTGGCATCTCCTTTTCAATGTTTTGGAGCGCATTTTCATGGCTGACCGGCGAAATGCCCACCTTGAGCTGGACTTGTTCATCCGCTTTGGTGGATCCGGTAAGAACACCAACAACAGCTCTTCCCTCTGCACTGGTTTCCGAAATGTCATCACCGCTCTGAATGGCCACATCATCAAAAGAGCGGGAGGTGACGATGGCAAAAAACAGGCGCTGGTCTTCTGCCCAGCCTGTGGAATGCCTGAAACCGACAAATGTGGTGTCGTTGACCTTTTCGAGTTTGGTTTTCACCGGACTATCCCAGCCTATTCCCATTTGCAGATTGATGGCAATTCGGGCCTCCTCACTTTCGGGAAAAGTGTATCGGTGAAGCGCAACTCTTTTGGAGGCGGTCATTTCAGCTTTGATGTCGTAATCGAGGAGATCAACCCCGTAGTAACCCGCTTCCGGGTTTTCCCGATCATGGGTGTACATGCTGGCATATCCCGACAGCGGATTTTCCTGATTACCCGGGGAAAAGTGACGCTTCCCGGTATACGGGGTGATCAGCACATCCCCAAGGTCCCCGATGCCCGTGCCGCTCAGGTGTAGCTGGGAGAAACCAGTCATGATGCTATCCGAGTAGTGATAGCCTGAACACCAGTCCCAACCTTTAACATAGTTGGTGGGTCCGGGTTGAACAGCTCCAAACGGGACATTGGCCCCGATGAACACATGTCCGTGATAGTCGGTTCCGATGTAGGGGTCTACGTACTTTGTTAGGTCCTCATCACCGGCCGAAGCCTGTGAGTTGGTGCAAGCTATGGTGACGAAAGCCAGCATTGCTGAAAGCAGCAAGATGCCACTTTTGACACCTGCACCTGTATGGTTTTTAATTGACAAATAAGAACGACGCATGATCTTTTTTTTAGATGGTGTGTGAAATTTTGTGTTTTTTGGTTAATTTAGGATTGTTGCTTGTAGAAAAGGCTCGGGATTCGAAATATTTTGTATGGGGGTTATGATTTTACCGGGACTTTTGCCATTGATCGGCAATCTGGCGCATTTCCCGAATTTGTTCAGGGTTACAGTTTATTTTTTGTCCAAACCCCAGATGATCAATTGCCGGATTTTCATTATCTACAGCAATTCTTGCAGATGCATGAATTTCGCAAACTTCGGTGTTTTCCAGGATGGTTTGAAGGTTTTTATTATTGATACCTGAGCCCGGCATGATCGAAATCCTTCCATTCGCTTTTTCTCGAAGGCTTTGGAGCAATGGGAGGGCATCGGTTGCATACGGGGCCTGTCCGGATGTTAATATTCGTTCGCATCCTGCGGCAAGGATCTCTTCTATGGCATCCTGCGGCTTGGGTACGAGATCAAAAGCCCGGATAAATGTGACACTCATTGGGGAGGCCCTTTCAACGAGCTCCTGAAGTCGCATTGTGTCTACCTTTCCTTCGGCATTGAGGATTCCCGTCGCAATTCCTGAACAACCTGCGGTTTTGCAATTTAGAATATCTTCTTTCATCATTTCAAATTCCTCATCCGAGTAGCAAAAACCACCACCTTGTGGACGAATGATGGGATAAACAGGGATGTTTACTTTTTGACAAACAGCTTTAATCAATGAAAAAGGAGGAGTTGTCCCTCCCTCCGAAGGACCTGAGCAGAGTTCAAGGCGATCGGCTCCAGCTTTTGCAGCTTTTATTGCTGCATCCAGTGAAAACACACTTATTTCTATATGAAATCGATTAATCATGGGCTTTTTTTTTACCAAAAAATTGAGATAAGTAAAAAAACTTTAATTATTTTCAAATTTTTACATTTTTAATAAACTCTATAACGACAGTTCCAATAGCATGTTTTGGGCTGAGCAGAGATGGTATTTTAAGTGGGAGTTTAGCATTAATTTACCGAGGCGAATATATAAAAAATGATATAAAACATTGCTTCTTCTTTGATTTTTTTTGAAAAGTATTGCAAGAAAGAAAAAAAATGATGTGCTTTGTAAAAAATATGTATTCACTGACTCTATAAAGATATGGAAAGTATATTATTTAACAAATCATTGTTAGAGCGTCTTTCTGGTCTGGAAAAGAAAAAATTTTTTTTATCCGTACGGATTTTGAAGTTCCTGTACTTTCAAGGTCCCAATCCGGTGGCAGATATTTGCCGACACTTAAAGATCAGTACCCCAAACGGCATCTCTATGCTTGGGGAATTAATGGAGCGGAATCTGATCGAAAAGAAAGGATACGGGGTATCAAAGGGTGGTCGCAAGCCTGAGTTGTACGGATTATGCAAAGATGCTTTTTATGTATTGGCCGTGGATATGAATGTACACCGGACCCAATTGAGCATTTTTAACAGCAATAATGAGCGCATAACGGAGATCGGGGAGTTCGAGATGGAACTGGACAACGACCGCCGGACCGCGGAGATCCTCGTTGATGAGATCGAGAAATATTTGAGAAAAACCGGTGTTGATCGGAGCCGCATCATTGGAACTGGTGTGAGTTTTCCGGGGCTGGTTGATGCCCCCAAAGGTGAGAACCATACCTATCTGAATTTTGATGAAAAACCGATTGCTGCATTTTTGCGGGAGCAACTTCAACTGCCTGTCTTTGTCGAGAATGATGCCAAGGCAGTAGCCCTTGCTGTATGGCGCTTTGGTGTTGCCCGTAACCAGAAAGATGTGCTGGTTTTGTTGCTTGATTGGGGAATTGGTCTGGGTATGATCCTGAACGGGAAATTGTATCGTGGAGATTCCGGATTTGCTGGGGAGTTTAGTCATATCCCGATGGTCGAGGATGGAGAATCTTGCATTTGTGGAAAAAACGGATGTCTTCAGACAGTTGCCGCAGGTTCTGCTTTGGTTAAACATGCTAGAAATGGCATCCTGGAAGGTAAAAGTTCACTAATGTCACATTACGCAGATGAACATCGTCTTGATGAAGTAGACCTGACGGCTGTTGTGGATGCTGCCCTGAAAGGTGATCAATTTGCCATTCATTTGCTCTCTGACACAGGAGAATATTTGGGTAAAGGGATAGCTAATCTGATCCAGCTTTTCAATCCGGGTATGATCGTTTTAGGGGGGAAAATGGCCGAGGCCGGACATTTTCTGACCATTCCCATCCAACAGTCGATTAATACTTATGCCATGCACCAGATCAGTGAGCGTGTGACCATCCGAAAGTCGGATATGGGAAAGGATATCGGGCTTAATGGCGCTATGGCCGTTGTCATGGAGGATGTTTTCGATCTGTTGGCCAAGTATCCTACGAAATCTAAATCGGCTGTAACCTGAATTATTTTTAAGAGGGATTTACCCTGTTTGTTTCCTCTTTATGATGAGAGGAAAGAAATTAATGGTTTCAGACAAAACTGTCCAGTATAATTTATATATTCTTATGGATTTGTTGACTCTGAACATCACTACGAATCTTTCAATGATTGCGGAAGCTATCTGTCCCGTCCCTCGAATATTTATAAACATTTTTTCTGTTTGCAAAAACAGGAAGCTTTGCGTGAAGGAAAAATAAAGCTTTCAGGAAGCTTTTATTGCCAGTAAACAAAACGAGGGTTTTAATTATAAATTTCTGAGTCATGAAAAATCTGAATCTGTTTGTGATTTTTTTTCTATTGGGAGCTGTTTGTCTGAACGGTCAGGCTGTTTACGAAGATGAGCGCTACGTTCCCGAAACCGATCCTCTTGTTCAGGAAAAGCTGTCGCAGTGGCAGGACCTGAAATTCGGATTGCTGATGCATTGGGGAGCCTACAGCCAGTGGGGTATTGTTGAATCATGGAGCATTTGCGCCGAGGATGAAGACTGGTGCCGTCGCCCCTATGAAGATTACGAAGCCTATAAAGAATCCTATGAAAATTTAAAGAAAACCTTCAATCCAGTTGGATTCAATCCCGATAAATGGGCCAATGCAGCTGCCGATGCAGGAATGAAATATGTCGTATTTACT
>JBNJDH010000129.1:0-8333 GCA_051744695.1 Bacteroidota bacterium
GGTTTGGGGGCTGATGTTAAATTTCGGAATTACCTGTGTGCTCTATGCAACAGTGAGACATGTGTTTACAAAAACCTGTAAAAAAGTTAAAGCAATTGTTCTGTGAATTATGTATTAAAATTAAAAACAAAAGTTATGTCAAAATTATTTTTAGTAATAACAGGTATTTTTGTATGTATAATGGGTTCTGTTAAGGCTCAAAATGCAACAGATATACCGATTCCGACACAGGCCCAATTAGACTGGCAAAATGCCGAATTGGTAGCTGTTTTTCATTACGACTTGCATGTCTTTGATGGAAAAGATTACAACCAGCGTAAAAACAGGATTACCCCGGTTGAGGATTACAATATTTTTAATCCGAAGAAACTGGATACCGATCAATGGATAAAAGCAGCCAAAGATGCCGGGGTTGAAATCGCGATCTTAACGGCCACCCATGAAACCGGTTTTGCTTTGTATCAAAGCGACGTGAATCCTTATAGTCTGAAAGCTTTAAAATGGCGGGATGGGAAAGGAGATATCGTGAAGGATTTCGTGGAATCATGTCGTAAATACGGGGTGAAACCAGGCATCTATATTGGTATTCGCTGGAATTCTTTTTACGGCATCCACGATTTTAAAGTGAATGGCAACAATCAATTTGCAGAAAACCGTCAGCAATATTATAACCGTATGTGTGAGGGAATGACGGAAGAACTCATGTCGCGGTATGGTGATTTGGCCATCGTGTGGTTCGATGGTGGTGCCCACGGACCGGAGCTGGGCGGCCCTGATGTTTTGGGTATCTTCGAAAAGCACCAATCCAACTGCATTTTTTACCACAACTCGCAACGTGCCGATATTCGTTGGGGCGGCAGCGAAAGTGGCACTGTTCCGTATCCAAGCTGGGGAACTTACCCGTTTGCTTATTCACACTCAACGAATCAGGAAGTAGTACACGCGAATAATTTTCAGTTATTAAAAGAAGGCGACCCAGACGGTGAGTATTATATGCCAGCCATGAGTGATGCACCTTTGAGGGGATATAACGAAGGGCACGAATGGTTCTGGGAACCTGACGATGATAAACATATTTTCCCGGTGGAGAACCTGGTAAATATGTACTACAATTCGGTAGGGCATAATACCTCACTCATCCTTGGCTTGACACCCAATCCGGAAGGACTGATGCCCGAACCTGATGTGAAGCGACTGAAAGAGTTTGGTGAGGAGATAAAACGCAGATTTTCAAATCCAGTTGCCACGGCTTCAGGAACAGGAAAGGAGATAAATATCAGTCTTCCTAAAAATCAGTTGATAAACCAGGTGGTTGTTCAGGAAGAGATTGCCCAGGGAGAAAGGGTTCGGAAATTTTTGATTGAAGGGAAAACAAAAGATGGTTGGCAAAAAATAGTTGAAGGTTCCTGCATCGGGCATAAATTTATTCACCGGGTTGAAGGTATGGACGTATCGGCAGTAAGGCTGCAAATTTTAGAATCAAAAGGAGAACCTCAAATTAAATCCTTCGAAGTTTTTCATGTTGATCAAAATATTTAAAAAGCAAGCCTTATGAAAGCAATCCATAAGCATTCTTTAGCTTTTTCTGCTCTGTTGTTTGCTTTTATTTTTCTACCACTTATCGTTAATGGGTGGGATAAAAATGAGGAGAAGACAAAAGTGGCCACTATTGGTGATAGCATTACTTATGGTGCACGCCTGAATAACAGAGAAAAACATTCTTATCCTGCTTATTTACAAAGGCTCCTTGGAGAAAATTATGTTGTTGATAATTTTGGTGTGGGAGGTTGTACGCTTATACGCAAAGGCACACCCAATGTATGGAATGAACTTCCCAAAATAAAAAAAGCCAATCCGGATGTCGTAATTATTAGTCTGGGCACCAACGATACTTGTGGAATGGGAACTTGTGGCGATCGCAAATGCTGGGAACACAAAGATGAATTTGAAGGAGATTACTGCGATTTGATTGATACCCTAAAAACAATGCCATCTAAACCTCGTATCTGGATATGTGCACCGTCACCCATGGTGCTGGAAACACCCGGACTGAGTACTGAGCGCATAGATGGTTTGTCAAAGCGTAAACCCCGCCTTCAGAAGCTGATAGGAATGATTAAAAAGGTTGCCGAAAAGAAAAATGTTGGGTTTATTGATTTGAATACTCCTTTGAAGCACAAACCGGAATTATTCACAGAAGAAGACGGTGTTCACCCCAACAAAGAAGGATACCGGGAAATAGCAAAGTTGGTGTATCGCGAAATAAAAAAGGAAAGTTGAAAAAGAATTCACTTTTAATAAATAAAATATGCAACGGAAATTAATATATTTAATTATTATACTTTTTGTTATTTTCTATGGATGTTTGTCCGGGGAAAAAGTAAAAAATGACAATCCCAACATCCTGTTTATTCTGGTTGATGACCTGGGATGGGCTGACTTAGGGTATAATGGCAGCAAATTCTACGAAACCCCTAATATTGATCAATTGGCTGCTTCCGGCATGGTTTTTACAGATGCCTACGCTGCAAGTCCGATATGCTCCCCTTCCCGGGCGGCCATTATGACCGGTAAATACCCTGCCCGTCTGAATCTGACTGACTACATCCCGGGGAACAGGCATTACGGCCCGCATAAAAACCAAAAACTGGCTTCTCCTCCATTTAAACTTCAGCTTGATTTGAAAGAATATACTATAGCAGAAGCTTTCAAAGATGCCGGCTATAATACGTTTTTTGCAGGCAAATGGCATATCGGTGAGGAAGAAAAATACTATCCACATCACCAGGGATTTGATATTAACAAAGGAGGAAATAAAACCGGTCATCCCGCCGGAGGCTATTTTGCACCCTATAATAATCCTCAACTTGAAGACGGGAATAAGGGGGAATATCTCACTGACCGGCTTACAGATGAAACCATCGACTTTATCAGAAATAATAAAGGCAATCCTTTTTTTTCTTTCTTGTCGTTTTACACGGTGCACCTTCCCATGCAGGGAAAGCCTGAAAAAGTGGAAAAATACCGCAACAAACTCGCTCAAATGAATTATTCCGGGGAAGAGTTTATTAAAAAAGGAGAGACATACTATAAACAGTGGCAAAATATGCCTCACTATGCAGCCATGGTGGAAAGTATGGATGAGAATGTAGGGCGCCTGCTTCAGCTCCTTGAACAAGAAAACCTGGCGGAAAATACTGTGGTGGTATTTACCTCTGACAACGGTGGAATGTCCACCAGTAACAGGACGGATAATATCCCTACCACCAACCTGCCACTAAGGGCCGGTAAAGGTTACCTTTATGAAGGAGGCATCCGGGAGCCATTGATCTTTCGCTGGCCCGGGAAAATAGAAGCTGGAGCCACTACTGATTTTCCGGCCACCGGCACAGATTTTTATCCTACTTTGTTGGATTTAGCCGGGATACAGCTCAAACCTAAACAGCACCAGGATGGCAGCAGTGTGAAACCCCTGCTGGAGGGCCGAAAGATGGACGAAAGACCATTATTCTGGCATTACCCCCATTATAGCGGAGGCCTGGGAGGACACCCATCCGGAGCCGTAAGATTAGGAGATTATAAACTCATTGAGTTTTTTGAAGATAATCGTATTGAGTTATATAATCTGAAAAACGACATTAAAGAAAAAACAGATTTGGCTGAAGCCAAACCTGAAAAGGCAGAAGAATTAAAACAATTATTGCACCAATGGAGGAAGGATGTTGGCGCGCAAATGCCTTTCCCGAATCCGGCCTATGTTGGCCAGGAATGATCAATGCAGACATCAAAATATAATATAAAAGACTGATAAACGAATATAACAAACAGACGATGAGAAAAATTGTTAGTGCAATTGCAATACTGGTACTATTTTCCTGTTCCACGGAACCCGTTCCGGGGCCATCCGAAAAGTACAATCTTGAATTTGAAGAACTTGCCTCTACCTGGGATGAAGCTATGCCCCTTGGCAACGGCATGGTGGGCAACCTGGTATGGCAAAAAAAGGGGAAACTGCGTTTTTCGCTCGATCGCGCCGATTTGTGGGACCTGCGCCCCATGGCGAATATTGATTTTGATAAATGGACTTTTCAGGATGTATATGAGCACTGGAAAAATGATAATTACACCGAAGTACAGGCCGCTTTCGACATTCCTTACGATGAGAGTCCGGCACCTTCCAAGATACCGGCCGGCGCTCTGGAGTTTGATATTGAACAATTGGGTAAAGTTCAATCCGTAAAGTTAGATTTAAAAACAGCCACCTGTATTGTTGTATGGGAAAGCGGCGCAAGGCTCACTACCTTTGTGCATGCTGAAAGACCGGTGGGGTGGTACCGGTTCGAGAATCTTGAACAACCGATAGATGTTTTCCTGGAATCGCCGGCTTATGATCGGGAAAGCGAAGAAGGTCCTACCAGCCAGTCGCGTAACAGCCTGAATAAACTGGGTTATTCGCAGGGTGAAATGGATACAGGAGAAAATTTCTATACTTACAATCAACAAGGCTGGGGCGATTTTTCGTACCAAATCCACACCGAATGGCAGGAGGATGGAAACAGCCTCACCGGCAGCTGGTCTGTTTCATCGTCAAACAAAGGCTGGGAGCCCAAACCGGAAGCCAAGCAGGTTGTTTCGAATGAATCTAAAAAAGGAATGGATCATTCGTACAACGAACACCTCAATTGGTGGTCGCAGTATTGGGGAAAGTCGGATGTCAGCATTCCTGACTCCCTGTTGCAGAAGCAGTATTACTTAGAGATGTATAAATTTGGTTCAGTTGCCCGTGCCGATGCCCCGCCCATTGCATTGCAGGCAGTCTGGACCGCCGACCACGGAAAACTACCGCCATGGAAAGGCGATTTTCATCACGACCTGAATACTCAGCTAAGCTACTGGCCGTCTTATACCGGGAATTACCTGAATTTGGAGAAAGGCTTTATCAATTGGCTTTGGAAACACCGACCCACATTTAAACAGTACACCCGCGATTATTTTGAAACAGAGGGGATGAACGTCCCCGGTGTAACAACGCTTGAAGGTGAGCCAATGGGCGGATGGATTCAGTATTCATTCGGACCGACGGTAGCCAGCTGGCTCTCGCATCATTTTTACCTGCACTGGCGCTACACAATGAATAAGGAATTCCTTGAACAAAAGGCGTATCCGTGGATAAAAGATGTTGCGATCTTTCTTGATCAGATCGCAGTAAAAGAAGATGGTAAAAGGAAGCTGCCCATCAGCTCTAGCCCCGAGATTTTCAATAACTCACGAAAAGCCTGGTTTGCAGAAACAACAAACTTCGATTTGGCGCTTATCCGGTGGACGTATGAAAAAGCAGCAGAAATGGCCCGTGAGCTGAACCTTAACGATGAAGCGGAAAAGTGGGAGCAGATACGCACAGAATGGCCCAAACTGGCAATCGATCCGGAAACCGGACTGATGTTTTCCCCAACAGTTCCCTACGAGCAGTCGCACCGGCATTTCTCCCACCTGATGGCATTTCACCCGCTTGGGCTCGTGGATTTTTCGGATGGAGAAGAAGACAAAGAAATAATCCAAAACACACTGGATAATCTGGATGAAGTTGGTCCCGATCGTTGGACCGGTTATTCCTACAGTTGGCAGGCCAATTTGTATGCCCGTGCTTTTGAAGGCGAAAAAGCAGCCGAAGCACTCCGTATTTTCGCAGAATGTTTTTGTTTGAAGAATTCATTTCATGTAAATGGTGACCAATGCCAGGGCGGATACTCGACATTTACCTACCGGCCATTTACACTGGAAGGAAACTTTGCATTTGCTTCGGCCATCCAGGAGATGTTGATACAAAGTCATACAGGAGTGGTAAAACTTTTCCCTGCCATTCCATCAGACTGGCAGGATGCTTCTTTTACCACCCTTCGCACGCGGGGAGCATTCCTTGTTTCTGCCACCATGAAGAAAGGCGAAGTGAATAAAGTGGAGATTACCTCTGAAAAAGGAGGAGAAATAATATTGGAAAATCCGTTTGGTAATGCTGAATTTTCATCTGCCAAAGAATATGTTAAGGATGGTCAGCTTATAAAACTTAGCTTAGCTGAAGGAGAGAAAGCAGTTTTTAACCGATAAAGAGAGTCATCAGAATGAAGCATTTCACAGTTCTAATCTGTAATTTCCTGCTTTTTTTCGTGCTTCTGCCTGTCAATTCAAGCTCGCAGGAAAAGTTGGATCTTTTTATCTGGGCTGGTCAGTCAAATGCGCAGGGATGGATGGGAAATGCTGCAAATTACCCGGAAGATGGGAGCAAGTTGGACGAGTCGATTCTTTTAAACTGGACTTTTGTGGACAATGAAAGTTCCGGTGGTAAATGGGTTAGGATGCAACCTCAGGAGGGAAGGTTTCCCAAAGGGCATTTTGGACCGGAGGTAAGTTTTGCTCGTGAACTCAAAAAAGAAGGTTATAATCCGGCAATATTCAAGTATACCAAAGGTGCTACCGGCCTTGCCCGCGACTGGAAATCTCCCGGGCAAGGCGGCATTTACGATCGCATGGTCGAAGATTTGAAATCGGCTATAAAAAAACTGGAGAAGAAGGGTTTTAAAATAATCTTGCGGGGGCTTATCTGGATTCAGGGGGAAACCGATGCCGGTGATGAACAAGCGGCAAAAGATTATTACCATAACCTGGAGCAGCTCATAAATGATTTACGAAAAAATGTACTCCATAAACCGGACCTGAGAATAATTCTGGGAGTGGATGAACAACACCAATTTGTAAAAGAGCGCCCGGCGGTGAAAGAAGCTCAGCAAAGATTGGCTAAACAGGATAAGAATATTGTTTACACAAGCATGCTGGGGCTTCCGAAAGCAGATGCCACTCATCTAACGCCGGCAGGTCTGGTTGAACAAGGAAAACGAATTTTTAAGGCGTATATAGATTTGAAATCGGATTCTACGGGAATAGAAACGGAAAATGATACACTACCTGAGTCTGAAAACTATCACGATCAACGAAACGGCATCAGAAACAGTCTCCTTAAATTTCAGCGGGAGAAAAAAGGAAGAGTAGCTTTTCTTGGCGGTTCTATAACCCATAATGGCGGCTGGCGCGACAGCATTTCCAATTACCTTCAAAAACGTTTCCCCGATACTGAATTTGAATTTATTGAAGCAGGTATTCCTTCAATGGGATCAACTCCAGCTGCCTTCCGGCTGGAAAGGGATGTTCTTTCGGGCGGCCCGGTTGATTTGCTTTTTGAAGAAGCGGCTGTAAACGATGTCGCAAACGGAAGAAGCAGCCGGGAACAGGTGAGAGCGATGGAAGGAATCGTCAGGCATGTGCGCAGGGAAAATCCTTCAGCAGATATTGTTATCATGCATTTTGTTGATCCGCAAAAAATGGAAACCTACCGCTCAGGACAAGTACCGGATGTCATTCAAAATCATGAAAAAGTAGCTGCTCATTACAGTGTCCCAACCATAAATCTGGCAAAAGAAGTGACCGATCGCATAGATGCAGGCGAATTTAACTGGGATGATGATTTTAAAAACCTGCATCCCTCACCATTCGGACAAGGGGTTTATTTTCGTTCTATGAGAACTTTTCTTGAGAAAGCATGGTCCGGAACAGTAGCAGAAGATGACAAAATTGAAGCATACCCTTTGTCTGAACCCATTGCTGATTCGAATTATGATAACGGAACACTGATTGAAGCAAAAAATGCCCGAATACTTAATGGCTGGCAGATTGTTGAAAACTGGAAGCCTGACGATGGAGTGGGAACACGTGCAAATTATGTGAATGTTCCTATGCTTATTGGTCAGGATGAGGGCGATACGCTGGAATTCACTTTTAACGGAAATGCGGTTGGCATAGCTGTGGCAGCCGGCCCCGATGCAGGAATAATTGAATACAGAATAGATGAAGAGAATTGGCAAAAGAAGGATTTGTTTACAAAGTGGAGTGTAAACCTTCATCTTCCATTGTATTATACCCTGGCAGCAGGATTACCGGAAGGGGAACATACTTTGCAAATACGAATAACAGAGGAAAAGAACTCGCGAAGCATGGGAAATGTATGCCGAATAAGGTATTTTTATATTAATCAAACAAAAGACTTGTGATGAGAACAAGAAAATATGCAGGATGGATTTTTTTATCGTTTTTTCTTACTTCACTTATTCTCCATTCCTGCAATAAAGACGAGTTTGTATATGAAGCACAGCCGGTTGATGTAAAAGTTGTTGAAGCAAATGGCACATTCAAGATCTTGGGGTCTTCGGTATTCCAATTGCCCGATACCTTTGTTTGGGGAGGCAGTCCGGTTATGATTGAAGATAAATACTACTTGTTCTTCT
>JBNJDH010000130.1:0-8328 GCA_051744695.1 Bacteroidota bacterium
AAAAGAGCGGCCCGATGCATTGCTCCCCAATCTGGGCGGACAAACGGCCCTGAATCTTTCGTTGACGCTGGCCAATAAAGGCATTCTTGAACAATATGGTGTAAAAGTGATCGGGGTCAATCTTCAGGCCATCCAGAAAGGAGAAGACCGTACGGAGTTTAAAAATGCCATGGCTTCTCTTGAAATTGATATGCCCCAAAGCACTGCCGTAGACTCGGTGGAAGAAGCTGAAAGAATTGCGGACAAGCTGGGCTATCCCATAGTTATCCGCCCGGCTTATACCATGGGTGGAACCGGCGGGGGGCTGGTTTACAATCTTGAAGAACTCAGGACTGTTGCGGCTCGTGGTATTGCTGCAAGTATGGTGAATCAGATTCTGGTGGAAGAGTCGGTGCTCGGCTGGGAAGAACTGGAACTTGAAGTGGTCCGGGATTCCAAAAACCAAATGATTACCGTTTGCTTCATCGAAAATGTAGATGCCATTGGTGTTCATACCGGAGACTCTTTCTGTACGGCACCCATGCTGACCATTCCGGAGGCACTGCAACAGAAACTCCAGGATTATGCTTATCGCATTGTAGAAGACATCGGGGTGATTGGCGGCACCAATGTTCAGTTTGCCCATGATCCCAAAACCGGAAGGATCGTGGTGATCGAGATCAATCCCCGTACTTCCCGTTCTTCGGCCCTGGCATCCAAAGCCACAGGTTTTCCCATTGCTTATGTTTCTGCTCTTCTTGCGGGAGGCATCACTTTGGACGAGATCCCTTACTGGCGCGATGGGTCCCTGGAAAAATACACACCCGGCGGTGATTACGTGGTGGTGAAATTTGCCCGCTGGGCCTTTGAGAAATTCGACGGACTCCCCGACAAGTTGGGCACCCAGATGAAGGCCGTGGGTGAGGTCATGAGCATCGGGAAAAATTACAAAGAGGCGCTGCAAAAAGCCATCCGTTCCCTGGAAATTGGCAGATACGGACTGGGCTTTGCCAAAGATTTTCATGAGAAATCACTCGATGAATTGATGCTGATGCTGAGTGAAGCCACCAGTGAACGTCAGTTTATCATGTACGAGGCCATCCGTAAAGGGGCCGGCGTTGAAGAGCTTTTCGGGAAAACCTTCATCAACCGTTGGTTTATTCAGCAGATGAAAGAGCTGGTCGAACTGGAGGAGGAGATGCTGAAACACAAGGGCAATATGTTGTCCGATGAGCTTCTGACCAGGGCCAAAAAAGACGGCTTTGCCGATAAATATCTTTCCGGAATTCTGGGTATTCCCGAGGGGGATATTCGGGAACAACGCAAAAGCATTGGAATTCAGCAGACCTGGGATGCCGTGCCCGTGAGTGGTGTCGATGATGCTGCTTATTATTATTCCACATACAATGCCCCGGGTACGGTTAAAGTAAGCGACCGAAAGAAAATTATGGTTTTGGGCGGTGGCCCCAACCGCATAGGGCAGGGCATTGAGTTCGATTATTGCTGCGTGCATACGGCATTTTCTATCCGTGAGGCCGGTTACGAGTCCATCATGGTTAACTGCAATCCCGAAACCGTTTCCACCGATTACGATACATCGGACAAACTTTATTTTGAGCCTCTGACGGCCGAGGATGTCCTGAGCATATACGAAAAAGAACAACCGGAAGGTGTGATTGTCCAGTTTGGCGGGCAAACGCCCCTGAATCTGGCCCGGGAACTCGAAGAAGCCGGGGTGAAAATTCTCGGTACCTCTCCCGAAACCATCGATATGGCAGAAGACCGGGACCAGTTCCGGCAAATCATGGAGAAACTGAACATTCCCCAGCCCGAATCGGGTATGGCCAGTTCCCTGGAAGAAGCCAAAGATATTGCGGCCCGAATCGGGTACCCCCTGATGATTCGGCCTTCGTATGTGCTGGGCGGACGTGCCATGCGCATTATCCTTGACGAGAAGATGCTTGACGAATATGTAAAATCGGCTGTCATTGTATCGCCCGACAGACCTTTGCTCATCGACAAATTCCTTGAAGATGCCGTGGAGGCTGAAGCCGATGCCGTTTCCGACGGCACGGATGCTTTTGTTCCCGCAGTCATGCAGCACATCGAATATGCCGGCGTCCATTCCGGTGATTCTGCCTGTGTCATACCGCCGGTGGTCATTCCTCAGAAGCATATTGACACCATGAAAGACTTTACCCGCCGCATTGCCCTGGAGATGAATGTAAAGGGACTGATGAACATTCAGTATGCCATTTACAACGATACCGTTTATATTATTGAGGCCAATCCGAGGGCATCGCGCACTGTTCCCCTGGTTTCAAAAGTTTGCGGCGTTTCTATGGTACCGGTAGCCACGGGCATGGTGTTAGACAAAAAGTTGAAAGATTATCAACTGAAAGAGAGGAAGCTCAAGCATTTCGGTGTCAAAGAGGCGGTATTCCCATTCAACATGTTTACAGAAGTCGACCCGCTGCTGGGCCCCGAAATGCGATCGACCGGCGAAGTGTTGGGAATGGCCGACACCTATGGCATGGCTTTCTTTAAATCGCAGGAAGCCACCAAAGTGCCTCTTCCTACCGAAGGCACGGTCCTGATCACCATTGCAGACAGGGATAAAGAAAAAACCATCCGCATTGCCCGGAATTTTGTGTCGATGAACTTCAAAATTGCGGCCACCCGGGGTACGGCTGATTTCCTGAAAAAGCAAGGGCTTGATGTTGATGTGGTTAACAAAGTCCACGAAGGACGCCCCAATCTTGTGGATGAAATCAAAAACGGCAGGATCAACCTGATCATCAACACCCCCGAAGGTGCCATGAGTGAGGTTGATGACTCCTACATCCGGAAAAATGCCATCAAATACAGCATTCCCTATATTACCACAACATCAGCCGCACTGGCTGCAACAGAGGGAATTCGTGACCGGATTGAGAGTCCCTATGATGTGAAGTCCCTTCAGGATTATCATCGTGAGTCGTGAACATCAAAATAATTTTGAGAATCGAGTTTAAACTGATAGAATAAGAACAACTTCAACCTATGAGTGGATTTTTTGGCAGCATTTCGAAACATGATTGTGTCATGGACGTGTTTTACGGTACCGATTATCATTCCCATCTGGGGACCAAACGGGCCGGACTTGCATTTTTTTCCCAAAAAGAAGGCTTTCAACGGGCCATCCATAGTCTGGAAGACGGTTATTTCAGAAATAAATTTGAAAGCGATATTAAAGATTTTTCCGGATGTTCGGGCATCGGCGTGATCAGTGATTTCGAAGCCCAACCCATTGTTGTGAACTCCCATTTGGGTTGGTTTGCAGTAGTAACCGCCGGAAAAATCAATAATGCCGGGGAGTTGGAGAGCCATTTTTTAAAACACAGGAGCACCTTTTCAGAAACCAGCCAGGGAATGGTCAACCCCACCGAACTGGTGGCCAAGCTTATAGCCGAGTGCAATGATTTTACCACCGGTATAAAAAATGTTTTTGATAAAATAGAGGGCTCTTGTTCCTTATTGGTGCTTACTCAGGACCGTCTTATTGCCGCCCGCGATAAAGTAGGCAGGACCCCGGCAATTATCGGGAAAAAAGAAGATGCATTTGCTGTATCGTTTGAAACCAGCGCTTTTCCCAATCTTGATTTTGAAACGGAACATTTTATGGGGCCCGGTGAAATTGTGGAATTGACCGCCGATGGGTATGAACAGGTATCCCCACCCGGAGAAAGATTGCAGATATGCTCTTTTCTTTGGGTTTATTACGGCTATCCGCCTTCATTTTATGAGAACATCAATGTGGATGAGACCCGTTACAATTGTGGTGCCGCACTGGCACGCAACGATGAGGTAGAAGCCGATTTCGTGGCCGGTGTCCCCGATTCGGGGGTAGGACATGCAATGGGTTACAGCAATGAAAAGTGCATTCCTTTAAAACGGCCTTATTCCAAATATACCCCCACCTGGCCCCGGAGTTTTATGCCCCAGAATCAGGAAACACGAGAGGTTGTGGCCAAAATGAAACTAATCACCAACCAATCGGTGGTGAAAGGGAAGAGGGGCATTTTTCTCGACGATTCCATTGTAAGAGGAACTCAGCTTAAAGACAATGTTCGGCATTTGCATAACGGGGGCATTAAAGAGACACACATGCGCATAGCCTGTCCGCCGTTGGTTTATCCCTGCGAGTTTTTGAATTTCAGTCGCTCACGCTCCAGCATGGATCTGGCAACAAGAAAAGTGATTAAACAATTGGAGGGGACAGAAGATGTGGATCTAAAACCTTATGCCGATTCGACCAATGAAAAATACCTGGCCATGGTAGAGCAGATGAGAAAGAATATGGAGTTGAATTCACTTAAATTTCAGGATCTTAACGACCTTGTAGAAGCCATTGGCTTGCCGAAAGAAAAGCTTTGTACCCATTGCTGGGATGGGGCAAGTTGTTTTTGACTGAAGATCGGATTTTTACAGCATTGAAGTCTTTGATTTCTTTGCAGAAATTTAGACTTGGAATGCGCGGAGGGTGGGATGCAATAAGAATTGTTCTTATCCCTGTAAAATAAATATATCGAACCTTGTATCTTGTCATATTAATGATTGGGAAGGACTTAAAAGCAGCTTTTTCTGGCCTATATATGGAATGAAATTTTTCTCTCGTATACGACTTATGACTAATGAAATTTAATAGCATGCACACAAATTTTCAAAAAGAAAGGTGTTGCTGGGATCAGCTTTTTTGCTGATTCAATTAAATTTATATCCCAGAGTTGGATTTGAAAGATTCAAATATTGTCGATTTTTTTGGAGAATATTGATAAATAGTTTAATTTTGCCAATGATTCAAGGAAATGTTCTGTACAAACTTATATGAATGGTTTAATAGTTTTTGCCTTAATCATTCAGTCTTAATTTTTTAAGTGATTCTTGGAAAGAGGGGTTAAAATTAATTGACAAATGGCTGTATTACTTTCTGTACAATTAGAAACCATATTTTGGGACAAGTTTTTTCTTAAGTTCTTGTCTCTTCGCTTTCATATGTATTCTCTCCTTTAACAAATGCGGGAAGAGGATAAATTATTCAATCTATTTCTTATATCTTTCTTTATCAGGTATGGGCATCCACAGGTGCTTGACCACGGGAATAATTGAATCATTACATTTAACACTTTTCGGGCAATCATCGGATTATTTATAACATAATAGGTTATTGCCTTTTTCCCATTATTTTTCTTTATTCTATTCTTGCATTGAAGAGCCCGTAATTTTATTATGCGGAGTCCTCGTTAATCAATTGGTATGTTTAATTTCACACGTTAAGCTGCGGTTAAATTAGTATGTAAAAATATTTAGGTTTAATAAAAATGTATTTTGTTATGAAATATAATGAAAATTTGAATTTTTATGGTGGAAAAGCTCAAAAAGCCACCTCAGGAGCGTTTTTTGAGAATATAAATCCTGCTACAGGAAATAAAATCAATGATGTTGAATCTTCATCAGAGAATGATGTCAATAGCGCCGTAGCATCTGCCCGGGAAGGTTTTCTCATTTGGTCCCGGATGTCGGCTACCGAGAGAGGTCGGGTTTTACGTAAGGCCTCAGATTTATTAAGATCACGTAATGATGAAATTGCCCAAATCGAGGTGGAAGATACTGGAAAGCCTTTGTCAGAAGCCATAGAAGTTGATGTAGTGACAGGTGCGGATGCTTTGGAGTACTTTGGTGGTATAGCACCTTCAATTCACGGCGAACATTACGATCTGGGAAATACATTTGCTTTTACACGCCGTGAACCTTTAGGGGTTTGTGCCGGAATCGGAGCATGGAATTATCCCATACAGATTGCTTGTTGGAAAGCGGCGCCCGCTCTTGCGTGTGGGAATTCTATGGTTTTTAAACCGGCCGAACTGACTCCGAGGTCTGCATTGGTTCTTGCTGAAGTTTTGAAAGAAGCCGGGTTGCCCGATGGTGTATTCAATGTCGTTCAGGGTGAAGCCGAAGTGGGAGAGATGCTGACGCAACACCCTCTTATTCGAAAAGTATCACTGACAGGAGAGGTGGAAACCGGGAAAAAAGTAATGGGAGCATCCGCTTCAACGCTAAAGCATGTAACACTTGAGCTTGGAGGAAAATCTCCATTGATCATCTGTGATGATGCCGATATTGATGAAGCCGTTGGGGGAGCAATGATGGCCAATTTTTACACCCAGGGCGAAATTTGTTCCAATGGAACTCGTGTTTATGTGGCCAATTCCATCAAGGACAAATTTATAGAGAAGCTGGTAGAGCGGACCCGTAAAATGATTATTGGTAATCCTGCAGATATGAACACGCAGGTAGGGGCGCTAATCAGCCAGGAGCATTTCGATAAGGTTATGGGCTATATCGAATTAGGAAAGCAAGAAGCCCGGTTGATATTTGGGGGCAATCGTTATGTCCCCGAAAATGAGCCAACAATACAAAATGGTTTTTTTGTCGAACCCACGATTTTCATTACTGATAATGAAGATGCTCGAATTGTTAAAGAGGAGATATTTGGGCCGGTTATGACTGTTTTAACCTTTGACTCAGAAGAAGAAGCTATTGAAAAAGCGAACAATACCATCTACGGATTAGCTGCGGGTGTGTTCACCACCAATCTTCAGCGGGCACACCGGATTGTCAATCAACTGGAAGCAGGAATGTGCTGGGTCAATAATTACAATATTAACCCTATGGAAGTACCATTTGGGCCTTATAAGCAATCCGGTTTTGGCAAAGAAAACGGGCAAGCGACCATTGAGGCTTATACGCAGCTTAAGACCGTATATATTGAAATGGACAAAGTAGATTCACCTTTTTAGTATTAATCATTCAATTTAAGGGCAGTTTTCACCGGTGATGCTCTTTTGTTGTTTTTAAAATTTATGTAAGTATGAATAATTATGATTATATAATTGTTGGCGGTGGCTCCGCTGGTGCAGTATTGGCCAATCGGCTTACAGAAAACCCGGAAAATAAAGTGTTAGTATTGGAAGCGGGTCGACCAGATTACAGGCTCGATTTCCGGATTCATATGCCAGCTGCTTTAAGTTTTTTGCTGAACGGAACTTTCTATAACTGGGCTTATTCATCGGATCCGGAACCCTATATGAAAAACCGGCGTATTGCTCAACCTCGGGGGAAAGTTCTTGGAGGGTCCAGCTCAATTAACGGTATGATATGGATTCGGGGAAACAAATGGGATTATGAAAAATGGGCCCGATTAGAAGGATTGGAGAATTGGGACTATGCACATTGTCTGCCTTATTTTAAGAAATTGGAGACCCGTTTAGTAGGACCAGATAAGTACCATGGAGACAAAGGTCCGCTGAAACTAACCACTCCTAAAAATGAAAATCCTTTATTTTCTTCATTTTTTGAGTCTGTACAGGAGGCCGGTTACCCTTTAACTGATGATGTGAATGGGGCTAAGCAAGAAGGTTTTGGAAAATTTGATCAGGCTATATATCGTTCCCGCAGGATGAATTCAGCACGTGCTTATCTCCATCCGGTGAAAAAACGCCCTAATTTAACTGTTCTTACAAAAGCGATGGTTCATCGAATCTTGTTTGATGGTAAAAAAGCGATTGGAGTGGAGTTTAAAAGACGGGGAAAGATTCAGAAAGCCTATGGAAATGAAATTATTTCGTGTGGAGGAGCTATTAATACCCCAACTTTACTTCAATTATCAGGTATCGGAAATGCGGATGAATTAAAAAAGCATAACATTAAAGTTGTTAAACATTTGCCGGGAGTTGGCGAAAATCTTCAGGATCACCTTGAAGTGTATGTGCAATGGGCTTGTAAAAAACCTATTAGCGAATATAAGTCGCTGAGTCCCTGGCGTGCTCCGAAGATTGGATTCGATTGGCTTTTCAGGCGGAAAGGACCGGGGGCTACCAATCATTTTGAAGCCGGCGGTTTCATAAAAAGTCGTGAAGATGTAGAATACCCTGATTTGCAATATCATTTTCTGCCACTTGCCATTCGGTATGATGGCACGGCTCCGGCTGAGGGGCATGGCTTTCAGTTACATGTAGGTCCGATGAATTCGGATGTTCGCGGACATGTTAAAATAAAATCCAATAATCCATATCAGGCACCTAGCATTCTTTTCAATTACCTCTCTACTCCGAATGAACGAAGAGATTGGGTTGCAGCCATAAGAAAAACCCGTGAACTCATTGAAACAAAAGCTATGAGTAAATACCGTGGAAAAGAGATTTCTCCCGGGCGTGGAGTGGAAACCGATGATGAAATTATTGATTGGGTGGCTCGTGATGGAGAAAGTGCCTATCATCCAAGTTGCACATGCAAAATGGGATTTGACGA
>JBNJDH010000131.1:0-8321 GCA_051744695.1 Bacteroidota bacterium
AGATTGTTCTGCGCCGCCCCGTGCCTGAGCTGTTGGTCATCACTTCCATTTCATTCCGGTGGGCCCGGTAAGTGCTGTCTTTGTAGTTGTATCCTACCCTGGTAAAATTGATTCCTGTTTTGATGAGGTGGTGTTGGTTGAATTTTTTGTTCAGGTGCGAGGATGCATAAAATTTTGTTTCTGTGAAATGGCTTCGATAATTTGGATATTTTTGTTCCCCGTTTTCCGATATGGAATCGGTTTCAACCATATTTTCATGTCCGCTTATGCCCAGGCTTGTTTTCAGGTAAGTGGCCTCGTTGATAATTTTTGTTGAGGTGATGCCGGTCAGTCCCATATCAACACTGTTGGTAACGTCATAACCGGTTGCCCCGTACATTTCGTTTTCATCAGATGCGTCATTGTTTCCGCTGTCCCATATTTCAATATCGCTCAGTCCGCCCAATCCGAAGATGCTGATATGACCTGCCGGGGAGGAAGGGATGTTGACTTTGAAGTTCAAATCCTGATAGTGAGGAACAGCGGATGTTCCGAAATCCATGCCGAGTTCATCAAAAACGCCCAGGGTGGAATACCGGTAATTGGCCAGAAAAGAAGCATTGCTGTTTTCACTAAAAGGGCCTTCTGCACCAACTTCAAAGCCGTTAAATCCGATTTGGCCCAGAAATTCGTGTTTGCTGCGGTTTCCCGGCCGCATTTTCAGGTCGAATACACCTGCTGTGGCATTTCCATATTCGGCGGGGAAAGCCCCCGTCATGAAGTCCGAATTGGCCAGAACATTGTTATTGAGCATGCTTACCGGCCCGCCTGTTGTCCCCGTAGCTCCGAAATGGTTGGGGTTGGGGATGTCCATTCCTTCGAGGCGCCATAAAAGGCCGGTTGGACTGTTGCCGCGAATAATGATGTCATTCCTGGATTCATCATTGCTCATGACCCCTGCATAATTGGATGCCATGCGGGCAACATCATTGCGACTTCCGGCATATTTGCGGGTTTCTTCGATGGTAAAACTCCGGGCGCTGACTTTGGCCATTTTGTTTGCCGGCTGATCTTTATCAAATTCCCCGGTAATGGTGACCTCTTCGCCTTCTATAACCTTCTCCTTCATTTCTATGTTGAGCACCAATTCTTTACCCGATTGCAGTTTGGTGTTTTTCACAATTTCAGTGTGATACCCAACGTAGCTGAATTTCAGACTTACCCGGCCCACCGGGATGTCCCGGAGTTCGAAATACCCGTTTTCATCCGTGGAAGTTCCTACGGGCGGATCACTGTTTAGAATCACGACATTAACCCCGGGAATCGGGGTTTGGGTTTGAACGTCGATAACCCGGCCCCTTATGGTTTGTTTGGGTTGGGATGGGCCGGATGTGGCAGCAAGGTTGATGGTTGAAAGAGCTAACAATAAAAAAAAAATAATTCTGCAAAGGCTTGGCTTCATTTCAATTTTGGTTTTCGTTTTTTATGAGGTTTTATTTTCCGGGAAACGAAAAGGTTATATTGTTTTTGACCAGTGCAAAGAAAAGATTATGACTTTAAATTTCAAAAGGAACAGGTGTTATGCAATTCATTTTATTTGACTTATGGCAGGTTTTTACCTCCATCGATATAGCGATTTATTGTTTAGATTTCTGCAGCAAACAGCAAAAAAAAGATGCCCTCCTTTATGGGGGCACCTGGTTATCGTTTTTTGTATTGGTTAAAAAGTAAAATAAAAGAGGTTAACTGTTCAGGAATTTGGAAAGTGTTTCTATTAATACCTGCAATCGGATAGGTTTGGCAAGATAGTCATCACAACCAGCTTCCATGCATTTTTCCCTTTCGCCAGACATCACGTGGGCTGTTTGTGCAATGACGGGAACATCCGGGTTTGCTTTTTTGATCTCTTTGGTAGCTGTGTACCCGTCAAGAACGGGAAGTTGGAGATCCATTAATACCAGATCAACTTGGTTTTCGTTAAAAAGATCAATGGCCTGTTGACCGTCTTTTGCCCACAAAATTTTTGCACTGGTCCTTCGTAAGGCGGCATCGAAAAAAATTTTGTTGGTATCTACATCTTCCACCACTAATATCACTTTGTCGCCCCAATCCTGGTTCAGTGCATTGCTTAAATTTGAATCCGACATAACTTAATTTTATTAAAGTTTTTCCATGTCCCTTTTCCAGTTATGACTTCAAAATAACACTTTATTTTTTAAATTTCCTGAAAATTTAGGGAAAAAATCTCACCTTTCATAATTTCAAAAAATGGTGTCGTAAGTTCAAACGATTTTTTGTTCATTTGATTATTCCGCAATACTTTTGATGAGATTTCAATTGTTCCTACAACAGAGAGGATGACGAAGAAATGAAGAGGACGAAAAGATTGATAGAAATAAAGATGACCCGAACAAGCAGATGCCATTTAATATATCGATTTCTGATATTATTTGTTTTCATGCTTCCGCTTCAGGTTGTTTTTTCGCAGATGCAAAAAGCTCCTGATGATGCTCTGCCTGATCGTCCCAAAGAAATGACCCTGGAAGAAAAGGTGGCATTGATCCTTGTATCAGCCGATCCTATGTCTGAGGAAGCATCCCGGGGCGGGCAGGGAATGAATTTTTGGACCTCCGACAAAATACTTAATGGTCTGGAGGGATTTCAGTCCTCTCAGGTTTCAGTCCCTTTTCCAGGGGCTTCTGTGATTCAACGGATAGACAATAAGAAACTTAACCGGCAACTCAGAAAGGATCTGCTGCATCATGCTTCGGTGAATGGATTTAACGGAATATTAGCACCGGCTCTTTACCTCTTTGATTTCGAATTCAATTTGCCTGGCCGCGAGGTGCGGAAAGACCATGAATATGCCCTTTGGTATTTTACCCGGGGAGATGAAGAGGTTCAGGAAATCCCGGCATTCAGATTTCCAAAACAATTGTTTGACCATCAGGAAAGCATGGTTTTCGGGGGGAGACAAATTAAGGAAAATGGGTTTGATCAAGTGCAGGTATCTGATCAATCTGGAAAGGAGGAAAGTTTTGAACAGCTGGTTGATCAGGGGGTGGTTTTTATAACCGATCATTTCGAGCGGGATCATGCACAACTGGTACGGGCTTATGAGAACAATATGTTGATTGAAGAAGACCTTGATGAAGGATGCCGAAAGCTTCTTGAAATCCTGGGTGAGTCAAGGCCCCACCCGTATCCTGTTGAAACTGTATCGGCTGACTCTTCAACCTGTTTTCGGAGAGCTGCTTTTGAGCAGAGCGTGCGGCTTTTTTCCAGGGATGGAAAGCCCGTTTTGCCGGCTTCTCTCGCTGAGGTGGACATCAGTGTTGTTTCTGATGTAAGCGATGATAAGACAAGTGCTTTCCGGGAAATGGTGAATAATCATTCCGCCCTTAAAACCGAAAATAAAGAAGATGCAAATTATGTCTTCTGGTTGGTTGGGCCGGAAAAAATGGAAGATTCAGTTCTTACGCGTCGGGTTGATGAAATTCAGGATGATTATCCGGTGGGGCAGATTGTCTTGTTTCAAGCCAAACCGGGAGCACATTTTAGCGACCATGGTTTACCCAAAGACGTTAAAGCATTGGTAACGGGGGCATCTGACCAGCCGGTGATGTGGGAGTTGCTTGCTCAGGCCGCCTTTTCAGGAATCGAAATAAAAAGAGCCGGGATTGAAGAAAACTGGTCACCTTCTCTGAAGAATCTCTCGGTGAAGGGAGAGAGAAACAGGTTGAAATTTGGCGTTCCTGCCGAAGTTCAAATGGATCGCGACACCCTGGCCCGCATCGATGAACTAATGGCTGAAGCCATAGCCGATGAGGCAACTCCGGGCGGACAGGTGCTTGTGGTTCACAAAGGGACAGTGGTTTGGCATAAAACATATGGACACCATACTTATTCGAAAGACCGGGCTGTTCGGAAACACGACATTTACGATGTGGCATCTGTCACCAAGATAGCAGCCACCATGCCGTCTTTGATGAAATTGTATGAGCAGGGACTATGGACCCTTGAAGATTCTCTTTCCATGTATTTTCCCCGGACCGATACCACAGAAAAGGGGGGTATTCAATTAAAGGAACTTCTTCTTCATCAAAGTGGTCTTCCTTCTTACATCCCTTTCTACTTAAATACCATTGACCGGGATAAACTCCGGGGAAATCTTTTTTCGAGGCGGTATTCATGGCAATACAATATAAAAATTGATGATTATACCTACCTGAACCGGGATGTCAGCTATAGGGATGACGTGTTCAGTCCTCAAAAGGATTCAGTATTTTCGGTGCCGGTGGCTCAAAACAGGTTTATGAATGAATCTTTTCTGGATTCGATGCAGATCAGGATTCTTGAAGCTCCCCTGCGTACCAGGAATGAATATCTGTATAGTGATTTGGGCTTTTATTTTTTGGGAGAGCTGGTTCCGAGATTGTCGGGAGACAGACTTCATGTTTTTTCCGATAAAATGTTTTTTCAGCCATTAGGAGCTTGGAATACAGGGTTCTTGCCCCTTAATTTGTTTGAGGAGGAGCGCATTGTACCCACCGAAAATGATAAGGTTTTCCGAAAACAGCTGTTGCGCGGCTGGGTTCATGATCCAAATGCTGCAATGTTGGGCGGAGTTGCCGGCCATGCCGGATTGTTTTCTAATGCCGCAGATCTGGCAAGGATTCTTCAAATGTATTTGAATAAAGGAACGTATGGCGGGAAAAAGTATTTGGAAAAAAATACCGTTGAATTGTTTACGAAACGTCAAAACGAGATTAACCGTCGTGCCCTGGGGTTTGATAAACCTGAACCAGATACTTTGAAAGTGAATCCGGCCTCTCAATATGCATCAATGGAGTCGTTCGGACATAGTGGCTTTACCGGATCCCTTGTATGGGCCGATCCTGCTTACGACCTGGTTTATATCTTTCTTTCCAACCGTGTTCATCCCAATCAATATAACAAAACTCTTATTCAGGAAGATTACCGGACACGAATTCAGGATATTGTTTATCGTTCGTTGCCATACCTGTCAGTTGATCAAAACCTGTTTTGATATGTGAAAATATATTTCTACTTTTGATTGAGTTTGAATTTGTCCCGAACCAGCGCGTCAGGTGATTCAGGAAAATTTGGAAATGATTTTTCAGTTCATTTTGAAAGCCATTTTTCCATTAAACTGCAAAAGAAAAGCCTTAATTGTCATGCCTGACCAGAGAATGCGTATTTTATAGCGAATACTTCTTTTAAGGGACTATTCGTTGAACCAGAATGAACTTTTATGAAAAAAATTCTTTACTCTGTTACTATTCTTTTATTATTTTTTCTTTCATGTTCTCAAGAAGATGCTGATGTTAATGTAACCGATAATGTTGAAGTCGAGGAGCCTCAAGTAACTCGTGATCTTGGAGATATTCAGGAAGAAGGGGTTTTAAAGGCCATTATGGTTTACAGCGGGACCTCTTACTTTATTTACCGGGGAGAAACTTTAGGTTATGAGTATGAGTTGCTCCAGCGTCTGACTGACTACCTTGATGTGGAACTGGAAATTGTGTTGGCTCACGATATTAATGAGGTGATTAATATGCTGAACCGTGGAGAGGGTGATATTGTGGCCCATGCTCTTACGGTGACCCAACGACGTCAGCAATTTGTGCGTTTTATGGATTACTTGTACCTAACCCGTCAGGTGCTGGTTCAGAGAAAGCCTGACAATTGGCGCCAAATGAAAATGCACGAGATTGAAAAAGAGATTATCACCGACCCCATAGAACTGATCGGAGAGACGGTTTCCGTGCGTCGAAATTCCGCTTATTACAGCCGTTTGGTTAACCTTCAGCAGGAGATTGGCGGGGAAATTAATATTGACACCCTTCCCGGCAATTATTCTACCCAAAAAGCCATTAAACAAGTGGTTGACAAAGAGATTGATTATACGGTTTCGGACAACAACGTGGCCGAACTGAACAGCTCTTATTATCCCATTTTACATGTGGAAACCCCGGTTAGCTTTTCGCAAAGAGTGGCCTGGGCTGTGAGGAAAAATTCGCCCGAACTGCATCAAGCCATGAATGAATGGGTCAATAAGATGCGGGACAATGTGGATTATTATGTGATCTACAACAAATACTTCAAAAATACGCGGTCCTTCAGACAACGCATCACTTCTGATTTTTTCAGCGAAAATGCGGGAGGGATCAGTCCTTACGACAGTATTGTAAAAAAGCATGCCAGAAGAATTGGTTGGGACTGGCGGCTGTTAAGTTCTGTGATCTATCAGGAGTCAGGTTTCTCACCCGTGAAAGAATCCTGGGCTGGCGCGCGTGGTTTAATGCAACTTATGCCTGCTACCGCCAGGGAACTGGGTGTAACAGATGTAACAAATCCTTCCCAGAACATCCGGGGGGGTGCATCCTACCTCAATCAGATGTGGAACCGTTGGGAAAGCATTCCCGATTCCGTGCAGCGACTGAAATTTACTCTGGCTTCTTACAATGTAGGTTATTCCCATGTGGTTGATGCTCAGCGTTTGGCAGAAAAATATGACGCCAACCCTAAAATTTGGGATGACAACGTGGAGACTTATGTGTTGAATCTGATGTATCCCGAATATTACAACGATGAAGTTGTGCGATATGGATATGCAATGGGGCAGGAGCCTGTCAATTACGTTCGGCAGATACTTAGACGATACGAGCATTACGAAAAACTTCTTCCCTCTGAAGAAATGGCAGAGGGAGAAGATAGTGAAAGTGAAGATAACGATGATGAATCTTGATGATTAAAGATGGTTTAACGGGCCATTGGGTTATAGGCGCATCTATTTTTTAATGGTCCGTTGTTTTGATAAACGACTGTTAATCTTCAGAATAAAATTGTTCAAAAGCCCGGGTGATGTATTCCTGGTCTTTCACACCAGCCAGCTCGCGAACAGAATGCATCGCCAACATCGGATTTCCGATATCTACCGAGCGAATGTCCAGTTGAGAAGTCGATACATTTCCCAGGGTAGACCCCCCTGCCATGTCGCTTCGGTTGACAAATCTCTGGCATGGAACTCCGGCCATTTGGCATATCTTCTCAAAAACTGCCCCGCTGTCTCCGTCTGTCGTGTATTTTTGGTTGGCATGAATCTTAATGACCGGTCCCTGATTGATGAGCGGATGGAGAACCGGGTCATGTTTGTCTGGTTGATTGGGATGAACCGAATGTGCCATGTCGGCCGAAACCATAAATGAACGATATATAGTTTGCTGAATGGCTTCATCATCCTGATCAAGCTGGCGTAAAATCCTTTCAAATAAATTGCGAAACACTGGCGATCCGGCACCTTGTTTGGTTTGGCTGCCCACTTCTTCATTGTCGAAAATGCAAAGCATCTTTGTTGTGGACGACGGGGCGCTTTTTGTCAGGGCTTGTAAACCTGCATATGCCATCGCCAGATCATCAATCCGGGGGCTGGAAATAAATTCATTATTTATGCCCATGATGCAACCACGGGAATGTTCCGAAAGGGTAATGTCATAGTCAAGAATACGGGATGCTTCCACACCTGCTTCCCGGGAAAGCATTTCCCTTAGGAAGCCCTTTTCTTGTTGTTCGTTGTTCAGAATACCCGTCAAGGGCAGCATATCGGTTTGTTTGTTGAGAGCAACTCCCTCGTTGACCGACCGGTTCAGATGAATGGCCAGGTTAGGGATGATCATCATTGGACGGTTAAAGTTTACAAGCCGGGTTTCCGGGTTCACAGGATCGTTGCTTTCCACGACGACCCTGCCTGCCATGGATAAGGGGCGATCGAGCCAGCTCATCAATATGGGCCCGCCGTATACCTCTGTGTTGAACTTTAAGTAGTAATCATCGACTTTCATTTCCGGTGACGGCTTGACTTTAAATGATGGAGAGTCGCTGTGGGCACAGATCATGCGAACGCCATTCCGGGAAGGTTCTTCCGATCCGGTAATGAAGGCAAAAAGAGCCGATCCGTTGCGTGTGGTGTAATATTTCTCTCCCTTTTTGAGATCCCATTTCTCTGTCAGGTCAAGCTTTTTGAATCCCGCTTTTTCCAGTATTTTTCCTGTGTTTTCAACAACATGGTAGGGACTTGGACTTTCATGAATGAAATCAATGAGTTCGACGGCGTTTTTAAGAGACTTTTCCATTGGTTATATTTTATCGGATTTAACTTTATATTAGGTCATTAGGTCAATAGGTCAATAGGTCATTAGGTCAATAGGTCAATAGGTCATTAGGTCATTAGTACCTTATCTCTAATTTTGTTGTATTTTTTGGCAAAATATTTTCCAAAGGGTTATCGTAAAATGGCTACGCCATTTATTGTTTGGGGT
>JBNJDH010000132.1:0-8307 GCA_051744695.1 Bacteroidota bacterium
GTACAAAGGAACGCATTTTTTTGATATCACCGCCTTCCGGGATGTGAAAAATATATAAAAGTTATTCCCTGGTAGTCTGAATGTCTTCCAATGGTGTCTGTTTTTATGGTGGCAGGCGTTTTTCTTTTTTTATTTTTGCCTTGCTGTTTATATATTCTGACATTCTATGAGATCAAAAGCTTTTCCTACCGTTGTGGCAGGGGTTGTCACAATGCTTGCTTTGGGCAGCATTTACGCCTGGAGCATTTATGTCCCGCGGCTGACTTCCGGATATGGATATTCTACAGGTGAAACCCAGCTGGTGTTTGGTGTTTTTATTGCCGTTTTTACTGTTGCCATGGTTTTTGGACGTTCGCTGTTGGCCCGTTTTGGTTGTAAAAAACTGGCTTTTGGGGCGGCGCTTCTTTATTCTGCCGGTTATTTGTTTCTTTATCTGGCCGGGATGCATTTTGTTGTGCTTTTACTTGGCATTTCACTCATGACTGGCATTGCCACGGGGTTTGGTTACCTGATTTCCATTTCCATTCCGGTGGAATGGTTTCCACAGCGGAAAGGTCTTGTGACAGGTTTGGTTTCTGCCGGTTTTGGCGGGGGTGCCATATTGGAGTCTCTTTTTGCACAAAAGCTTTTTAACGGTGGCGTTGAGTTGCCCATGGTTTTTTTGATCATTGGATTGGCCAAAGGCGGCTTGTTGCTGCTGTCTTCCTTTTTCATTGATCGACCAGAGAAAGAAGGCAGTGTTTCTTCGCTTATTCCTTTGACCCAATTGTTGAGAGAAGGTCGCTTCCTGAAACTGTTTTTAGGCATTTTTACCGGGACCTTTGCCGGTTTGCTGGTAATTGGCAACCTTAAACCCATTGGCGAACAATTCCCGATCAATGAAACCACGCTGGTTGTAGGCATCACTGTTTTTTCGATCGCCAATTTCAGCGGTCGCCTTTTTTGGGGCTGGATCAATGATTATGTTTCCGGAAAAATACTGATTCCGCTATCTATAATCCTCATGGGCGTATTTACTTTTCTTACAGGCTTTTTGACCTTAACCCCTTTTCTTTACATTTTGTTTGCCTTTGCTGTAGGATTTAGTTTTGGCGCCAATTTTGTTATTTATGCAAAAGAAACGGCTCAGGTTTATGGCCTGGCCAATTTGAGTAAAGTTTACCCTTTTGTGTTTTTGGGATATGGCATTTCCGGTATTGCCGGGCCCTTTACTGGTGGTTTTTTACGCGACCTCTTTGGCAGTTATCAAAATCCTGCTCTTGTTGCTTTTCTCCTTTGTGTGGTGGTGTTCCTCGGAATGCTTTTGTTTCGGAGAGAAAAACCTGTCCCGCGAAATGAATAATTCAATTCCGGTTCGGTCTGTTAAGTTGATCTTCTTTTCTTCTTATTCCAAAAAACAGGCTATTTTTGTGATTCTGTAATTTTACAATGAAAAAATAAACCAGCTAATACGATACCATGAAGAACGTGATATTTATCCTGATGGCCCTGGGTGTATTTGTCCAGGATCTCGCATCACAACAAAAAAACATTGAACTGGAAGATTTCACCCGCGAAGGGACTTTTGAGGCTGCTTCCCTTGACGGGATGAAGTCGATGGACGATGGTGAACATTACACCATGCTGAAGGACGGTGGCAAGCGGATTGTGAAATATTCTTACGAAAGCGGTGAAGAAGTGGATGTGTTGTTTGATATTGACAATCTTAAACGCAATCCCGATGAGGTAGAGGATGTTGCCGGCTATCGTTTCAGTCCTGACGAGGAAAAAATCCTGATTTACCGGGATGTTGAGCAGCTTTACCGTCATTCTTTTCTGGCACGATATTACGTTTACAACCGGGAATACCGTGAGTTGATTCCCCTGGCAGAGGAAGGCAAACAACAGGTTCCGAAATTTTCTCCCAACAGCCAGATGATCGCCTTTGTCCGCAACAACAACATCCATCTGAAAAAGCTGCGTTTTGGCACAACCAGTGCCGTGACAGAAAACGGGGAGGAGAACGAGATCATTAACGGGGCCCCCGACTGGGTTTATGAGGAAGAATTTGGTTACAACCGGGCTTTCGAATGGTCACCCAATAGTAAAGATCTGGCTTACGTCCGTTTTGATGAATCGGAGGTGAAACAGTATTCTTATCCTCTTTACAAAGGAGCTTTGCCCGGACGTGATGAATATACCCTTTATCCTGGCAGCCACAGCTATAAATACCCCAAAGCAGGGGAAGAAAACGCTAAAGTTTCTGTACATGTATTCAATGTGAAAAACCGGACCACCAAAGAAATGGATATTGGTGACCTGGAAGATGCTTATGTGCCGAGGTTAAAATGGAGTCAGGACCCTGATAAGTTGGGGATAATCAAACTGAACAGACGTCAGAATGAGTTGAATTTGTCTGTGGCCAACCCTTCGTCCGGTGTTTCGCAGACATTGCTCACGGTGCGTGAAGATCAATATGTTGCGGAGGACGTTTTGGACAACATCAGGTTTCTGGATGACGGAAAACATTTTGTTTACGTGGGCCGGGAAGATGGTTACAACCACATTTATCTTTATACCATGGCCGGCATAAAAAAGCATCAGGTTACTTCAGGAGAGTGGGATGTGACCGAATTTTACGGGTTTGATGCCGACGAGGAACGCTTCTATTTCCAGGCTGCTGTAAAATCCCCTTTGCAGCGGGAGATTTACAGCATCGACATGGAAGGGGAGGATATGGAACAACTGTCCCCGCAGGAGGGAATGAACAGTGCCGAATTCAGTGATCAATTTCAATATTTTGTCAATACCTGGTCTTCTGCTGATGAGGTGCCACAGGTTTCTGTTCTTGAGGCGGATGGCGATCAGGTGCGTCAGCTCGAAAACAATGAGGCCCTTGGGGAGAGAGTAGGAGAATATCAGCTTCCGGATAAGGAGTTTTTCAAATTTGAAACTTCGGAAGGAATAGAGTTGAATGGTTACATGATCAAACCGTCCGGGTTTGATGAATCGGAGAAATATCCGGTGCTCATGACCCAGTACAGCGGCCCCGGTTCCCAAAAAGTGCTTGACCGCTGGAGGGTGAACTGGGAATATTACCTTGCCTCAAAAGGAACCATCATTGTGAGTGTCGATCCGCGGGGCACGGGTGCCCGGGGTGAAGAATTCCTGAAATCAACTTACATGCAACTTGGCCGCCTGGAGTCGGAAGATCTGATTGAGACAGCCGAGTACATGGCTGCCCACGATTACGTAAATCCTGAACGCATCGGAATATGGGGATGGAGCTTTGGCGGAACCATGACCGCCTATAGCATGAGCCGGAGTGATCTGTTCAATGTTGGAATTGCCGTGGCGCCTGTGACCGACTGGCGGTTTTATGATACCATTTATACAGAACGTTTCATGCGGAAACCCCAGACCAATCCACAGGGATACGACAAGAACAGTCCCATCAATATGGCCGGTGATCTCAATGGCCGGCTGTTCCTGATTCATGGCAGTGCAGATGACAATGTGCATTTTCAAAACACCATGGAATATGTGGATGAATTGGTAGAGGAGGGCAAACAGTTCGATATGTTTGTCTATCCCAACCGGGCTCATGGCATTAGTGGCGGGAATGCAACCCACCACTTGTACGAGATGATGAGCAATTATATTTTTGATAATCTCTAATGGAATTGATGCGTGTATGAGCCCCCCAACCCGTCATTTTTTTGATGAACTGCTGGCCATTCATGAAAACCAGGATTTGTCCCTTTCCCAAAAAATCAGGCTGCAGCGGACTTCACTGGAGCAATTGTGTAAATTCCTGAGCCGGGAAGATGGCATCACCTTTCCCAATCTTTTCGGAAGGCTCGAGTATGTCTCCAATAAGTTTGGATTTCCTTCGGTTCAGAAAGGACGCCTGCATGAATTCCGGGTGTTTGCCAATAAGGTGATCAGGGAAGAAACGGAGCCTGATGATGATGAATATTTGGGCGGTTTGAAAGTGCTGGCCGAGTCGTATGGCTTTTTTCTGGGAATTGAAGTGCCCGCCGATATCCGAAGACTTTACGGTCACCGGAAATTGTCGGACAAAGAGCCTGAGCATTATCGCATCAATCCTGCCGGTTTTCGATGTATGCTGGCGGACATCAATCATGACAAAAAAGAATTGACTGTTCATCCCGATGTGCCGGGTGATCCCTCGCCCTTGGTTGTTCGTTACGACGTGGAAGGTGTCAATAAAGAACTGACCCCTTCCATAGAACTGATGCAGCCCGGTTATCAGCTTCAGCTTCTGGAAACCCGCCGCGAAGAGGATGGGAGAGTGGTCCCGGGGCTGGTGGTTCTGGAACCTGACTATCTGCTCGACGTGACCTCCGTGGCCCGTTGTTTTCAGAATATACGGGGGCGCCGGATTCTGGCGCATGAACTTTTTTTTACGGCCCGGTCGGAAATTCGTCGCCCCACCAAAGCCATTCATAAAGGAAATGTGGCGAACCTTTTCTTTGACGAGCTATTGAATGAGCAGCCAGGAGTTGAAAAAGATTTCCGGGATATACTATTGGACTCATTCCGTATTTTTCCACTTCCTTATACTTCTCTACGGGACATCAACAAAGAATATTTTGAAGAGCTGGAGGAACAATTTAAAAATCTCAGGAGGGTGGTGGATCAGGACTTCGATAAAGGGGACCATCGTCCCATTGACCGCGATCGCAGCAACCTGGAAGTTTTCCTGATGAGTCCCGCCCTTGGTTTGCAGGGCCGGATGGATTTGTTTGATGAAACCCCTTCGGAAAACGGCCATTATCAGTCCAAAATTGTTGAGCTAAAATCGGGGAAATTGCCTTTTCCCCAGGACGATCCCAACCGGGTGGCTGAAGATCATTCCGCACAGATCCGGATGTACAACATGCTTGCCCAGAAAGTATTGGGGCATCATCCCAAAAAGATATTCAACGCGGTCCTTTATTCTTCATCATCCAGGGCAGGAGAGGCTTTGCGTTATGTGTCGCATTTTCATGCCTACCAGCGGGAGATCATTAATTTACGCAATGAGATCGTGGCGTGGGAGTACCGGCTGGCTTCCGATTCTTCCCCGTATCAACAAAGCGAGTCATTTGTACGGGGCATTGATGTCCGGAAATTTGGTGTGGATCCGGCTGACCAGCGGTTTGCGTGGTTTTTTAATAAATTCCTGGATTACAAGAAATTGCTGCTTGAGAAGATATCCCCCCTCGAACTTAGGTATTTTTTTGCTTTTGCTTCGTTCATCAGCCGGGAAAAGATATTAAGCAAGGTGGGAGACGGTGAATATACCAAAGGGTTATCGGCATTGTGGAATAAAACCGATCTGCCCGATGAAGATGTTTTTAACGAATTGAGGGACCTGCGCATTAAGGAAAATAAGGCCGATGTCCCGGATGCTTATATTGTTTTGTCCCGGCCGGCCGACAGTCACCGGTTTATCAATTTCCGGCGGGGTGACATCTGTGTGTTTTATCCTTTTGTGAAACATCAACCCCTGGCTACCCAGCACCGGGTGCTGAAATGTTCAATTGAAAACATCAGCAATGAGGAGGTGACCATTCGGCTGCGTCAGAAACAAAACTCGCTTGAATATTTCCAAAAATTCGACACCTGGGTGCTGGAGCATGATTCGCTTGACAACAATTTTGAACAAATGCATGCAGGGCTGTTTGAGTTTCTGAAATTGCCTGCTGCCAAACGGGAATTGTTGTTGGGACTGCGTCCCCCTGCCCTGGATGAGTTTGATGTTTATCCCTTTGTGGATGATGCCGATCCTGCCTGTCTTTTGGAAAGCCAACAGGAACAAAATGAAGTGTTGTCGGGGGCCTGGAATGCCAAAGACTATTATTTGCTGGTTGGGCCGCCCGGAACCGGCAAAACCAATCTTTTCCTGAAACGGCTGGTCCGGGAAATGATCGGGCAAACCGATCACAATGTTTTACTGGTGAGTTACACCAACCGGGCTGTTGATGAGATGTGTTCCTCTGTGCGGGAAATTGTGAATGATGAAATGATCCGCATCGGTTCTTCCCTGGGGTGCGACCGTGCCCACAAGGACCTTTTGCTTGACCATAAAATATCCGGTCTGCAAAGCCGCAAGGAGATCAGGACACTGATTGAAAACACCCGTTTATTTGCCGGCACATTGTCATCTCTATTGGGCAAACCGGAGCTGTTTGAGCTCAAAAAATTCGATATGGCCATTGTGGATGAAGCATCCCAGATACTGGAGCCCAGTATCATTAACCTGCTTGGCCGTGTTGATCGTTTCGTCCTGATCGGGGATGAACGGCAACTTCCGGCTGTGGTGACCCAATCGCCCAAAGAATCGAAAGTTTCGGATGAAACCCTTCAGGGAATCGGTCTTTACGATCGCCGCAACTCTTATTTTGAACGACTCCTTTATCTCTGCAAGAAAAACGGGTGGGATTATGCCTGGGGGGAATTAACTTTCCAGGGGCGCATGCACCCCGATTTGGCAGTTGTGCCCAATCGCCTGTTTTATGGCAATAAGCTTCGCATGGCGGCGTTGACTCATCAGACAGAAGCGCTTATTGCCGGTGAGCCTCCTGCCGATGGAGAAATGTCAACGATGCTGGGTCAGGAACGTTTAATATTTATACCTTCGGCTTTTTCTGTCAACGAGATTTCCGCGAAATCCAATTCCCTGGAAGCACGCGTCGTCTCAAAAATTCTTTTGCTTTTGGGCCGGTTACATAACCTGTCGGAATCCGAAATGGTAGAGAAAACCGGCATCATTACCCCATACAGGAATCAGATCGCCTGCATCAGGGAACAACTTGAAAACGACGGATTTCGCTTTTTCGACCAGTTTCAGATCGACACAGTAGAAAGATTTCAGGGGAGTCAGAAGGATTTTATACTGGTATCCCTTTGTATTGATAAACCATCACAGCTCGATTTTCTGGCCCAAAGCAGGGTCTTAATCGATGACGGAGGCCATCAGGAATTGATTGACCGCAAGCTGAATGTGACACTTACCAGGGCGCGCAAACAGTTGATTATGACTGGTAATGAGGCTGTGTTGGCCGGTGACGAAATTTATGGCCGCCTGATTGAAGACATTCGTGAGAAAGGCGGATATTTTCGAAAAGGTGCCCGTTCGATGGCAGAGTCCTGAGACAAAAGATTGCCGACCTATTCAGATCAGATAAAAATTACCTCATTTGTTTGCATGTTTCTTCTTTAGTGTTCAAATCATACTTTATGTAAGAAAGTATTGTAACAAACTGAAGTGTTGTTTTTTATCAGATTTAAAAAGCGGTTAAGTTTGCAGGTTGAAAGCCCCCGTGTTTAAGGGGTTGTCCGACAGAATATTTGCCATGTTTGGAGATTTATCTCTTTTGCTATATTTGTGTTTTATGAATTAATCAGGTTAGATATTATCAAATTTAAACACCTTATACAAAATGGGATTAAAAATTATTGTACTTGCCAAGCAGGTGCCCGATACGCGTAACGTTGGCAAAGATGCTATGAAAGCCGACGGAACGGTTAATCGTGCTGCCTTATCGGCTATTTTCAACCCCGAAGATCTGGATGCGCTGGAACAGGCGTTGCGACTGAAAGATAAGTATGCGGGAACCACCATTACTCTTTTGACTATGGGGCCCGGCCGGGCTGCTGACATCATCCGTGAGGGGCTCTTTCGCGGTGCCGATGATGGCATTCTGTTGACAGACCGGGCATTTGCAGGGTCCGATACACTGGCAACTTCTTATGCCCTTGCTTGTGCCATTCAGAAAATCAAAGGTTATGACCTGATTATGGCAGGTCGTCAGGCCATTGATGGCGATACCGCCCAGGTGGGCCCACAGGTGGCCGAAAAACTGGGGCTGCCTCAGATAACTTATGTAGAAGAGGTTTTCAGCGCCGAAAAGGGCAAAATATCTATCAAGAGACGTCTGGAAAATGGTGTGGAAACAGTGGAAGGCCCGCTGCCTGCAGTTGTCACCATTACCGGTTCTGCTGCTCCCTGCCGTCCCCGAAATGCCAAACTGGTCATGAAGTACAAACATGCTCAGACAGTTACCGAACGGCAAAACCAATCTGAAGATTATATTGACCTTACCAATGAACGTCCTTATCTCAATATCCCCGAATGGAGCGTTGCCGATATTGATAGCGACAAGAACAAACTCGGCTTGTCGGGGTCACCTACAAAAGTAAAACAAATTGAAAGCGTTGTATTCCAGGCTAAGGAAACACGTCAGATTAGTGATTCTGATGAGGATATTGAAGATCTGGTGAAAGAACTGATGACCAATCATACCATCGGCTAACCAG
>JBNJDH010000133.1:0-8300 GCA_051744695.1 Bacteroidota bacterium
ACGCCTTTGATGCCGGCCATGCCAAACCGGATAGCCCCCTGGGCGTTTACCGTAAATTTCCGGAAACTCTCGTTGACATCGGGACCAAGCACATCGAGCCCCATGCGCCGGCACTCTTCCATAAAAGTGGTGATCTTGGTGATGTCGGTCAGGTTCCTGCTCAAGACACCCGACATGAATTCGGCCGGATAATGGGCCTTCAGGTACCCGGTCTGATAAGCCACGTAAGCATAACATACCGAGTGCGATTTATTGAAAGCATAACTGGCAAAAGCTTCCCAGTCTTTCCATATCTTCTCGATGAGCTGTTCAGGGTCTTTATTTACCTGCTTACACCCTTCAACAAATTCCGGGTTATTCCTGCATCCTTCAAAGAATTTGACTTTCAGCTTGGCCATCAGGTCGGCCAGCTTTTTCCCCATGGCTTTCCGCAGGGAGTCGGATTCACCCCGTGAAAAGCCTGCCAGGGCACGTGCAAGCAACATCACCTGCTCCTGGAACACGGTAATACCATAAGTGTCTTTCAGGTAAGATTCCATTATGGGATGATCGAAATTGATCTCCTGTTTCCCGTGCTTCCGGGCAATGTAATCGGGTATGTAATCCATTGGCCCCGGACGGTACAGGGCGTTCATAGCAACCAGGTCTTCAAAACGATTGGGCTGAAGGGCCCGCAGGTGTTTTTTCATACCAGGCGATTCGAACTGAAAAATGGCCGTGGTATCGCCCCGGCTAAAAAGATCAAAAGTGGCCTGATCCTCGGGAGGAAGCTTTTCAATATCTATATCAATGTTTCTGGAAAGCTTAATATTATCGAGCGTTTCCTTGATGATAGACAAGGTCTTCAATCCCAGAAAATCCATTTTCAGGAGTCCGATGTCCTCTACAAAACGGCCATCATACTGGGTTGTCAGCAGGCTTTCCTCTTTGGTGGGGATAAGCGGGAGATGCTGATCAAGAGGGTCCCGCCCGATTAAAACGCCACAGGCATGCACCCCTGTTTGTCGCACAGAACCTTCAAGCCTGCATGCGAGGTTCATTGTTTTAAGAACGGTCTCCTCGCCGTTGGTTCTGGCCTCCCTGATCCGCTCGGCAAAAATCTTGTAAACTTCCAGTTTGGATTCCTCTTTTCCATTCCCGGCATTCCTGGCAGCCCTGGATTCGCTTTCGATTTTCCTGATGGCTCCGTCAATATTACCGGCCTCTCTTTCGCGCTTCAACACTTCTTCATAGGCATTGGCCAGCTTGGTTCCGGGTTTTTCGGGAATCAATTTGGCCAGCTTGTCGGTATCGGGAAGAGGCAGCTTCAACACGCGGCCCACATCACGAATGGCGAGTCTTGCAGCCATTGTTCCGAACGTACAGATGTGTGCCACCTTTTCATAACCATACTTTTCTGTCACCCAGTCGAGAACAAGCTGACGCCCGTCATCGTCGAAATCGATATCCACATCAGGCATGGAGATCCGGTCGGGGTTCAGGAAACGCTCAAACAGAAGATTGTACTTAATGGGGTCGATGTTGGTAATCCCAACACAATAAGAAACCACAGAACCCGCAGCCGATCCGCGTCCCGGCCCAACAAGCACCCCCATATCCCGTGCAGCATTAATGAAATCCTGAACGATAAGAAAATACCCGGGGAAACCCATGGTTTTTATGGTATTCAGCTCAAATTCAATTCGCTCGCGGACTTCATCAGGTACAGGATCGCCATAACGAACAGGATCTTTAGCTCCCTCGTAAGTCAGGTGTTCCAAATAGTCCGATTCCAGTTTTACACGGATCAGATGCTCATAATCGCCCCCCAGGGCATCATATCTTTCACCAAATTCCTCCCGAAGGGCCTCTTCAGGGTATTTCTCCTTGTAACCTTCAAAAGTACCAAATTCCGAAGGTATAGGATAAAAAGGCATGATGGGATGAGAATCCAGATCAAACTCGTCCACTTTATCGACGATCTCCATGGTATTCTGAAGAGCTTCAGGCACGTCACTGAAAAGCTCATTCATCTCGGCTGTTGTCTTAAACCATTCCTGCCTGGTGTAGCGCATCCGGTTTTCGTCATCAAAATCTTTTCCCGTATTGAGACAAATCAGGAGATCATGTGCCTCAGCATCGGCGGCATCAGTAAAATGCACATCATTGGCGGCTATCACCTTTACATCCAATTCTTTGGAGAACGCCAGGAGGGTTTTGTTTACCTTCACCTGCTGGTCATAAACATCCTGGCGGGCCTGGAGATCCTCGGCGGGATGCCGCTGCAACTCCAGATAGAAATCATCACCAAACACGTTCTTAAACCATTGTATAGATTCACGGGCACCATCAACATCACCCGCAAGGATTTTTTGAGGAATTTCACCCCCTATACAGGCCGTCGTTACAATCAGACCTTCATGATGTTTTTCAAGGAGCTCCTTATCCACCCGCGGCTTATAATAAAATCCTTCAACATTGGCTATTGATACAAGTTTTAAAAGGTTGCGATAGCCTGTCCTGTTTTTTGCCAGAAGCACAAGGTGATCGCCCCGGCCGTCGATTTTACTGTCGCTTCGGTCATGAATGGTGCGGGCAGCCACATACGTTTCGCAACCCAGAATGGGCTTGACTTCTTGTTTGCGGCAGGTATCAAAGAATTCTTTGATGCCGAACATCGTGCCATGATCCGTGAGAGCCACCGCCTTCATCCCGTCGTTTTTGGCTTTGGAGACCAGATCACCAATGCTGGCGGCCCCGTCCAGAATAGAATATTGCGAGTGAACGTGTAGATGTGTAAAAGGCGTTAAATCCATAAAATTCCTTGTAAAATATTTTAGCTACTAACCTTTTGGGGGTATAAGTGCAGTTCCTTTAAGCGATTTGAGAATCGTTTGTTTTCCCCTTCCTTTCAAAAAATTCTCTTACAAAAATAAAAAAATGCCGTTAGGTGAACAGCAATTTTGACGAATGGTTTGGGAGTTCTTCCAAAAAACAAACAGTCAACATGTTAAGTGTTTTATACTGTATGTCAACTATTTACATCAAATTAAAAAACTTCCTCCGAGCAATTGGATCCATTGAAAAAGAGAGTTATCAATTCAGGTAAACCCCAGTTCATACAAAATTATTTTTCTGTCTTTGAGTTTTCATCCGTGTAAAATTTATTTATTAAAGTCGGATGGAACCTGCCTGACGTTTTCTCGAAAAGAATCTATTTTCTCAAAAGAATATTCCTTTAAAATCAGGAACTATATTTTCATAAGCCCCCAGGCAGGCCTCTCTGCCATTTTCCATATAACTATCCTGCTATATGAAACAAATATTGGTTCGTACAATTAATCTAATATTTCATAAGCCGCCAGGCAGGCTCGCATGTAAGGATTTATACATATTCTTGTTGTGACAACCTTTGTCATGCTCGTTTCATTTAAACTGAATAAATCATGAATTTTCATCATGAGATTATTTTAGAAATTAATCAGGTTAACCGGGCAGAAGCATTAAAGATTAAAAAATAAAAACAAATATTCTAAGAATTTAAAAACACAATTGATTCTTCTTTCAAAAAACAGCCAGTCTCTTACGGAGCAGGCATAACAGAAAAGGAAAAACCATACTGCCCTGCATACGGGCTTTTTGAATTTCAAATCTCTTATACCCAAACTTTTTTTGAAATACCATTAAGATAGCAATGACCTAATGACTTTGGTTATTCTATTTTTAGATTTAAACAAAAATCTAAGAACGCATGTAGCGCGCTTCCTATGGATAGAAAATAAATCATCAGATTTTTAATTTACCTGAAAAAAATGGCAAAAAAATTGCTGAATTATTAATAATATAAGCGTTTCTGAATTTGACAAAAAAACGATTTAACGATCCATTAAAATAAATCTCAGAAATGAGAGAGTATATCACTTTTATGTGCTAAATTTGAACAAGAAAGAACGTTAATTAGTTAACTATACAGCAAACTTTCTTTAAACCATAAAAATTAAACAATTATGCAAACAGAAAAAACACTTTTGGATCAAATTAAAGATGTGGTTAATGAAGCCCATCAATATTCCGATCTGGGTAAAGAAATTAAATCAACCGTATTTGTTGATAAAAAAACAAATACCGAGTACGGTAGCTTAGAAGAGGCCTACGATAAAGGGGTGACTGATATTGGTTCTTTTGAGAAAGTAACCAAAACTTTCAACCCCAAACAGGGAATAGCTAAGATGATCAGTGGCCAGGAAAAACTCACATCTGAAGACGTTGATCAAATTAAAGAATTTGCAAGATTGGCCGGCAAAATAGATGCTGAAGCCGATTACAAGAAAAGGTATAATTCTTTAATGAATAAAAAAAGTAAGGCAAAAAAAGATGGAGATAATAATTTAGTTGAGGAACTGGAAAAACAAATTAAAGAATTAAATGACCGGTTTGGGAAAAGGGCCAGGAGAAGACGCAATTAATGTAACAAACAAATAAATCCTGGAACCACTACTGAGACCAGTAAAAAAGATCATCACATTACTGACCGTAGTGATTGCTATACCCGGGGCACTGCATCGCTTTCGGGAATATTTTCCGACGGTGGCCCGGGGAGCAGGATGCACAAATCTTTCGGTGGTTTCGAAGTAGATATTTCCGGTCATCGTCATCATACCATTGCCGGGGGTTTTCTCTATTTACCTCAGCTTCCGGATGATAAAAAGCATAAAGAAAACACAGCCAGATGTTTCGTAAAATGATAAATCGCCTTATATTTGCAGTCGCAAAAATGTAGGTTGTTTAATAGTAATTTTTTAGCACATGCCTGTAAAAATCAGATTAGCGAGACACGGACGCAAAAGGTATGCTTACTACCACATAGTGGTAGCAAATAGCAGGGCGCCACGAGATGGTAAAAACATCGAGCGGATTGGTTCATACAATCCCAACACAAATCCTGCTACAATAGATTTGGATTTCGACAAAGCCTTAACATGGCTTCAAAAAGGCGCTCAACCTACTGATACTGCCCGTGCAATCTTGAGTTACAAAGGAGTACTCATGAAAAAACACCTTCTCGAAGGTGTAAAAAAAGGTGCATTCGATGAAGCCGAGGCTGAACGTCGATTCCAGAAATGGCTGGAAGAGAAAGAAGCCAAAATACAAGCCAAAAAAGACCAGGTTTCGGCTGAAAGCGAGAAAGAAAAGAAAGCCCGGCTTGAACGGGAAGCACAAATTAGTGCCGAAAGGGCAGAAAGCCTGGCCAAAAAGAAAGCGGAAGCTGAGGCGGAAGCCAAAGAAGAAGCTCCTGAGGCCGGAGAAAATGCAGAAGAAACTGCCGAAGAAAACAAACAGACTGAAGCCGACAATAATGAGCCGAAGTCCGAATAAGTTTTTTCTTCAATTTTATTCAAAAGAAGGCTGTTTACCGCAAACAGCCTTTTTTTTGTCCCCAAAATCATCCCTCCCCGAAAACAGATTTTCAAACATTATTTTTCTTTACGAAAAAATAACAACCCATCCCTGCATCTTTGCCAACCCCCTGAGACCAATAAAGAAATAAATCTCTATTTAAGCGGAACCGTTATAAATTCCGATCAACCAGACAGACAAACGGTACTCAAAGAAGGAAAAATGAAGGAAAAAAACTACTTTTGCACCGTCATTTTTCAGAAAAGTTTACACACCATTTCATAAATTTGTTTCGACATGCAGTATAAAGCAGTAACTGCCGAAGAGGCTGTTAAAGTGATCAAATCAGGCGACCGGATACACATGAGCAGTGTAGCCGTCACGCCCCATGCACTCATCAATCCCATGGTTGAACGGGGAAGAAGGGGAGAACTACAGGACGTCAAAATCCAGCACATCCACACCGAAGGTCCTGCCCCCTACGCAGACCCGAAATTCGAAGGTATTTTCCAATTGGAGTCATTTTTCGTGGGTGGCAACGTCCGCAAAGTAACCCAGTCCGGCTATGCAGATTACATCCCGGTTTTTCTGAGTGAAACCCAGAAACTCATCCGGGAAGGATACCTGAAAGTCAACGTGGCCATGGTTCAGGTTTCAAAACCCGACAGACACGGCTATGTATCCTTGGGGACTTCCGTAGATGCCACACGGGCCGCAGTAGAAACGGCCGATATCGTCATCGCCCAGATCAACAAATATGTACCCAGAACCTGGGGCGATGCCCAGGTAAACATGCGGGACATCGACTATTTCGTGGAACACGACGAACCCCTTTATATCCACAACAACGCCCCGCTTTCGGATGTAGAGCGCGCCATTGGCCACAACGTCGCCCAACTTGTTGATGACGGGGCATGCCTCCAGATGGGCATCGGCGGAATTCCAAATGCCGTTTTGTGCGAACTGGAAAACCACAAAGACCTCGGGGTTCACACCGAAATGTTCTCCGACGGCATTTTGCCTTTGGTAGAAAAAGGAGTTGTCAACGGAAAAGCCAAACAAATCGACAAAGGCAAGATGGTGGCCTCATTCCTTATGGGATCGCAGGACCTCTACGATTTCGTAGATGACAATCCGCAGGTAGCGATGATGGATGTATCTCACACCAACAGTGTCAGTACCATTCGCAAAAACAAAAAGGTCACGGCCATCAACTCAGCCCTGGCGGTGGATATCACCGGTCAGGTTTGTGCCGACTCCATCGGAACCACCCACTACTCAGGAGTAGGCGGACAAATTGACTTTATCCGGGGGGCCGGATATTCCGAAGGCGGAAAACCTATCATTGCTATGCCCTCTATTACAGGTAAGGGCGTTTCCAAAATCTCCCCCACCCTCATGGAAGGATCAGGTGTTGTAACCACCCGCGCCAATATGCACTGGCTGGTGACCGAATACGGAGCCGTCAACCTTTACGGAAAAACCCTCCAGGAAAGGGCCCGTCTGATTACATCAGTGGCCCACCCCGACCATCGCGAAATGCTTGAAAAAGCAGCTTTCGATCGTTTCGGATCGCACTATCATTTTGTCTCAACAGAGGCAGCTGCGCAGAAGAAATAACCTCTTCCAGGATATAACAAAAGCACACGCAACGAAGGGAGCAACACCGTTCAGCGTGTGCTTTTTTTGATACCTTTCAAATTCAACAGATCGTTAGATTCTTAGATGTTAGTAGCTCAGTCGCAGAGTCAGTTGTCAGTAGTAGCTGAAAGCCCGAAGCTTAATGCTCAAAGCTGGAGAGAAAGTTTGCTCCCTTTCGCGACATAACCAAAGAACCAACAAAATTAGGTAAACATCATATTTTAAATAAATATGGGTTTTTGTTAGGTCTAAAATGAATCGTATAATGCTGATATTTTATGAATTAACATGAAAAAGATCAAAGATTTAAATATCTAAATTACAAAGCATTGCAAGAGCTTAACAGACTATTAAAATTACAATTCTTACAAAAATGTCTGATCGCCTGAAGTGGTCGACCCTTTAATCATCAATTCGCCGCCTTCTTTTTTGAGATTTCCATCAGTGGTTATACCGCCGGCAGACAGGTCCCCCGATCCACTGCGCAAATCAAACCCCAAACTTTCTTCAAGATTATCATAATCCACATGGATATCGCCGGAGATGGCATTAAAGCTGCTTTGCCCGGTGAACATGATTTTCTTGCCTTTCTGGTCACCGCTGGTGGTTCGAACATCCAGGATGCCCGTCACATCAGAGAAAGTCACATCGCCCGAAACAGATTTTGCAGTCAGTTTTTCGCGAACAATATCAAGATTGACATCGCCCGAGGTGGAGTTCACTTCCGCTCCGCCAAGAAGATTGCGGCCTGAAACATCTCCCGATGTAGTGCTGATTTCGGTATGACCTTCGACCATATCTACGGAAATATCTCCGGATGTGCTCCCTGTAGTCAAAAACCCCTTAATACCTGACAGGTCCTGATTTCCACTCACCGATTTGGCTGTCAGCGAACCGCCGATTTCCGAAGCACGAATCACGCCCGAGACGCTATGGAGTTTGGTTTCGCCTTCCACACCGGAAACCGTCACCTCTCCAGAGACGCTTTTCAGACTAAGTTCTGAAGCTGCATTATCAGAAACATCAATATTGCCTGAAACATTTTCGACATTAAAAGACACATCCCGGGGTGCCTTAAACACCAGAAAACCTTTAACATTGCCACGCATGTTGCGGGGATGTTCAATCCATACCACCAATTCCGAACCTTTTTCCCGAATTTCGATGGAATAATCATCGCTGCGGCGGGTCGTGCGTATTTCTCCCTCAAGGACTACTTCATCGGTGGTTCCAGGCTCCACCGTCACATCGCAAAAGACACCTTCGACCTTTACATTTTCTAT
>JBNJDH010000134.1:0-8229 GCA_051744695.1 Bacteroidota bacterium
AACCTCCCCGGGGAAAGAAAGAAACCCTTACCTTGTCGCTCGCCAGCGAAGAGTTCTCACAGGCTTTGGGACATCTTCTGGACGAACTTTTTGATGAGAGAATCCCTTTCCGGCAAACCGACCATCTGAAAAGCTGTGAGCATTGTGTATACCGGGAAATTTGTTTGAGGTGAGAGAAAGCGGGGGGGATGGTCAATTCGTTAATTGGTTAATTGGTTAAAATGATTTCCGGGTTTCGGGTTTCGGGTTTTGGGTTTCGGGTTCCGGGTTTTGGGTTTTGGGTTCCGGGTTCCGTGACCAATGTTGGATGATAATTACGATGTATTTGAGATTCTTGCGCCCTTTCAGGGCTTGGGTTGTTCCTCGACTTTTTTATTCATAGGGCTGCGCCCCATGCTATTTTCTTGCGCCCCGTTGGGGCTTGAGGATAAAGGGTTAAATGGTCGATGGGTGAATTGGTTGCTGGTTGACTGGTTACTGGTTACTTGATCAACTGTTGACTGCTTACTGTTGACTGCTTACTGATAACTGCTTACTGATTTATTCATCCAACAGATCCGGTCTTAGCCGGCGGGTCCGCTCTAAAGCCTGTTCCTCCCGCCACTCTTCAATGCGTTTGTCGTGGCCCGACAGCAAAACCTCCGGAACTTTCCAGCCGCGAAAATCCGAAGGCCGGGTATAAACCGGCGGCGCAAGCAGGTTGTCCTGAAAAGAGTCCGTAAGGGCCGATGTCTCGTCACCTATGACACCCGGCAACACACGGACCACAGCATCCACGACCGCCGCAGCAGCGAGTTCGCCGCCACTCAAAACAAAATCGCCAATGGAAATTTCCCGGGTCACGTAGTGATCGCGAACCCTTTGATCTACACCCTTGTAGTGTCCGCACAAAATAATAATGTTGCCGCTCAACGAGAGCCGGTTGGCCTCTTTCTGATCGAAACGCACACCGTCAGGTGTCATAAAGAGAACCTCGTCATAACTCCGCTCACTTTGCAACTTTTCAATGGCCCGGGCAATGGGTTCAATTTGCATCACCATGCCCGCTCCCCCGCCAAAAGGGTAATCGTCAACCCGGCGGTGTTTATCTTTCGAATAATCGCGGATATCGTGCAAAACAAGCTCCACAGATCCCTTCTCCACGGCTCGTTTGATGATGGATTCACTAAACGGTCCCTGAAACATGCCCGGAAATAAAGTCAGTATATCTATGCGCATTTGCTCTGTTTTTATCAATTATCGCGGGCAAAGATAAACAAGAAGGACCCGATTTAACACAAAATCTGTCAATTTGGTGGAATTTAGTTTGATGATTATACTATATTTGATAGTTTCGTATAAAGAAAAACAATTACGTGATAAGAGCCAATCAGCTTTGTCGCATCTTTAAAAAAGAAAAAAGATGGAAGCCAACGATCTAAACAAATCATCTCAGGTACAGATGAATTTGGATTCAGGGGATACACCTGAAAATAAGCCGGAAGAAAACAACGCCCCCATGCAGAGTTCTGAAAATCCAGATTCGGAGACTGACCAAGACCAGAGTCAGAAAAAAGAAGCACCGGAACAACCCGAAAAGACCGCAGAGCAGACAGATTCTGCAGAAGAGGTCCCTTCCAGTGAGCCGGCCCAATCTGCCGGTGAAGGCGAAGGAGAAACGAGCGAACAAAAAGAATCGCCCGGTGAGACCGGTGAAGCCTCTTCCGGCCCCGATCAAAAAGAAGAAACCGAAGATAAAGCCCCGGCAGAAGAACAGGAAGCCGGAGGAGATGAAACTTCTTCTGCCCGGTCAGAGGAAGCAGAAGAGCAAAAGAAAGACAGCACCGGTGAGCAAAGCTCCCCGCAGGAAGCCAAAAGCGAAAAACAGGAAACACCCAAACCGCCTGAAGATGTCAATTATGACAACCTCTCGCGTGAAGAGCTGCTCGACTACTACCGGAAACTGATGAATGAATACCCGGCATCGGTCATCAAAGGACATGTGGAAACCATCCGCAAGGAATTTGAGCGCCAAAGTGCCAGCGAACTGGCCAGACTCAAAGAAGAATTCCTGGCATCGGGAGAACCAGCCGAGGCTTTCAGCCCCCCACACGACGAGCTTTCGGATGCCATGCAGGACCTGATCCAGCAATTCCGGAAAAAACGCGAAGAAGAGAAGGCCCAGGTGGAAGAGGAAAAGAAAAAAAACCTTGCCGCCAAATATGAAGTGATCGAAGGCATCAAAGACCTGGTGAACCAGCAGGAGTCGCTTCATCACACTTTTGACAAATTCCGCGCCCTGCAGAGACGATGGCGGGAAATTGGCCCCGTTCCGGCCAACGAAGTAAAAGACATGTGGGAAAATTACCACCTGCATGTGGAAAATTTCTACAATTACATCAAGATCAACAAGGAACTTCGCGATCTCGACCTGAAAAAAAATTACGAAGCCAAACTGGCCCTCTGCGAAAAAGCTGAAAAACTGCTGATGGAACCCTCCATCGTAAAGGCTTTCAAAACTCTGCAAAAATATCATGACCAGTGGCGCGAAACCGGACCGGTGCCACGCGACAAGAAAGAAGAACTCTGGGAACGGTTCCGTGAAGCCACCGTCAAGATCAACCAGAAGCATCAGGAATACCTCGAGGAGCAGAAACAACAGCTTCAGAAAAACCTTGAAGCCAAAAAAGAACTTTGCGAAAAGGTGGAGGCTGTACTGGAAGAAGACATAAAAAGCCCGAGGGAGTGGGAAAAAACCAGTAAAAACATTATTGAATTTCAGCGGCTGTGGAAAACCATTGGTTTCGCACCAAAAAAAGAAAACCAGGAGATCTACCAACGATTCCGGAAAGCCTGTGATGCGTTCTTTGACCGTAAACGCGATTTTTTTAAGCGCTACAAGGAAGAACAGCAAAACAACCTGCAGTTGAAAAACGAACTGGTACAACAAGCTGAAGCGCTGAAAGACAGCACCGACTGGAAAAATACCACCGAGGAACTCATCCGCATTCAGAAAAAGTGGAAAGAGATCGGTCCGGTGCCCCGCAAACATTCAGATGCCATCTGGAAAAGGTTCCGGGGAGCATGCGATCATTTCTTCAACCGGAAGGCCGAATTTTTCAGCAATAAAGATGAGATCGAAGCTGAAAACCTGAAACAAAAAGAGGCGCTCATTGAAGAACTCCGCCAATATCAGCCTGGCGAAAATAATGACGAAAGCTTCCGAACCCTTCAGGATTTTCAACGCCGGTGGTCAGAAATCGGCTTTGTCCCCATTAAGGAAAAAGACCGCGTGAATCAGGAATTCCGGAACCTGATCAATGCCCGTTTCGATCATCTGAACCTGGACGAAAATAACAAAGCCCTGCAAAAATTCCGCAACAAGCTGGAAAACTGGAAAAACGAAGGGCAATTCCGCGACCGGGTGGATCAGGAACGCAACAAAATCATCGGAAAACTGAAACAACTGGAGAACGACATCATCTTGTGGGAAAACAACATCGGTTTCTTCACCAAATCAAAAAATTCGGAAAGTTTGGTTCGGGATTTCCAGAATAAAATCGAAAACGGAAAACGCAACATCAAACTGCTCAACCAAAAGCTGGATCTCATTGAGGAAATGGAAAAAGAAAAGTAGGGCATTAACAGTGAACAGTAACCAGTTAGCAGTAATCACTGGTCACTGGTCACTGGTCACTGTTGACTGTTGACTGTTGACTGTTGACTGTTGACTGTTGACTGTTGACTGTTGACTGTCCACATATTTTAACAAACCACACGTATTCCAGGTACTTTTTGCTAACTTTGTGGCTTGAATTTTTGCATTAAAGCCCGTTGGTTAAACCTTTAAAATATTGAAATCGTGCCTGATACGCGTTACGTTTTTGTCACCGGAGGTGTAGCTTCCTCTTTGGGGAAGGGCATCATATCGGCCTCACTGGCCAAGTTGTTACAAGCCCGCGGATACCGGGTCACCATTCAGAAACTCGACCCTTACCTGAATGTAGATCCCGGCACCCTCAATCCTTATGAACACGGCGAATGCTTCGTTACCGAAGACGGGGCAGAAACAGACCTTGACCTGGGGCACTACGAACGTTTTCTGAATGTGCCCACATCACAGGCCAACAACGTCACTACCGGCCGCATCTATCAAAATGTCATCAACAAGGAACGGAGAGGTGACTACCTGGGAAAAACCGTCCAGATCATCCCCCATATCACCGATGAGATCAAACGCAACATCAAGCTTCTGGGGACCAAGCACAAGTTCGACGTCGTGATCACTGAGATCGGCGGAACCGTCGGTGACATCGAATCGCTCCCCTACATTGAGGCCGTACGCCAGTTGAAATGGGAACTGGGCCACCGGGCCACCGTGATCCATCTGACACTGGTGCCCTATTTGCCATCGAGCGGTGAACTCAAAACCAAACCCACACAGCACTCCGTCAAAGCGCTGCTCGAGACAGGGGTTCAGCCCGAAGTGCTCGTGTTGCGCACAGACCGTGACCTGGCCACCGACATACGGAAAAAAGTAGCCCTCTTCTGTAACGTGGAAAACCGGGCCGTCATCCAGTCCATTGACGTGAAATCCATCTATGAGGTTCCGGTCAAAATGCAGGAAGAAGGTCTGGACAAGATCATTCTGGAAAAACTGGAACTCCCCATCGAGGGCCAGCCAGAACTCAAAGAGTGGAAGAAATTCCTCAACAGACTCCATGCAGCCAAAAAAACCGTGCGAATCGGGCTGGTCGGGAAATATGTTGAACTGGCCGATGCCTACAAATCAATCATCGAATCGCTCATCCATGCCGCCACTTTCCATGAATACAAGGTGGATGTCCGGCTCATCCACTCGGAGAACATCAACCCCGACAATGTGGAAAACAAACTCAGAGATCTTCACGGTATTCTTGTGGCCCCCGGATTCGGACATCGCGGCATTGAAGGCAAACTGACCACTGTCCAGTATGCCCGGGAAAAGAACATCCCTTTCTTCGGCGTATGCCTGGGCATGCAATGTGCCGTGGTGGAATTTGCCCGGAATGTAATAAAACTTGATAAAGCCAATTCCCGCGAGATTGATCACAGCACCCCTTATCCCGTGATCGACCTGATGGAAGAGCAGAAAAACGTCACCGACAAAGGAGGCACCATGCGACTGGGCGCTTATGATTGTGACCTTAAAGAAGACAGCATTGCATACCGTGCCTACGGGACCAATTCGGCACAAGAACGGCACCGCCACCGGTATGAATTCAACAACGAATTCATCGATCAGTTTGAAAAAGCCGGGATGAAAAGCACAGGAATAAATCCCGAAACCGGCCTGGTAGAGATCATTGAGCTCCCGTCGCATAAGTGGTTTGTCGGGGTTCAGTTTCATCCCGAATACAAAAGCACCGTCATCAATCCCCACCCCCTGTTCAAAGCTTTCGTTAAAGCCGCCATTGAACACGAAAAAGAAACAACCGGGAAATAAGAACGACAAATCCAACAACCTGCCCCGCGCAAAAACAAAATAACCGATCCGATGCCCTTTTCGGGAAAAATTATAGCATTGTCGAATAAAAAATACATCTTCGCACCCAAAATTATTTGATGTATAAACCTGAATAATAATGGACAAAAATTCAATAACAGGACTCCTGCTCATCACGGCCATACTAGCCATCTTCTGGTGGATGAATAAACCATCGGATGAAGAGATTGAAGCGAGAAAACAACAACTCGATTCCATCGACCGTGTTGAACAGCAACAGCAGGCAGAAGAAACCAAAGAAACAGAAAAAACCACTGATGCAGCCGGAGAGACCCCCTCAGAAACAGAACCCACTGAAGAGGAAAGCGAGGAAGAAAAAGCAACAAGAAGTGAAGCTGCCGGCATGCTGGCCCCTTATGTGGACGGCGAACAGGAATTCATCACCCTGGAGAACGAAAACATCAAGGTAACCCTGACCAACCAGGGTGGCCGGGTTTACTCTGTAGAGGTGAAAGATTATGAGACGCACGACGGTCAGCCTCTTATCCTTTTTGACGGCGATGAGAACCGTTTCGGCTTTAACTTTACATACAACACCCAGATTTTCAACACCAATGAGCTTTACTTTGACGTGGTCAGGGAAGGAGATCATGCCGTAACCTTTGAAATCACCGGCCCCGAACGGGAACGCCTTGAATTCAGCTACGAGTTGTCGGAAGATGATTATATGCTTGATCACAAAATCGATTCCCGCAACCTGGGCAACAAATTCTCAACCCCCCGCAACGCCATTGACTTAGAGTGGTATCAGGAAATGCCGACCCAGGAACAGGGCCGCAAATTTGAACAACAGTATTCGGGCCTTTACTATAAGTATTATCAGGATGATGTGGACAACTTATCCGGAACCGGAAACAAAGATGAAGACATCCGTACACCATTGAAATGGATCGCTTTCAAGGACCAGTTTTTTACTTCTGTCCTCATCGCTGAAGACCAAATGAGCAGCGCCTCGGTGGAAACCAATGTGGAGGAAGAAGAAAGCAGCCCTTTCCTTCGGTATAACACGGCCGAAATTGCTGTTCCCTATGAATTTTCCCAGAATGATGAAGTCTCTTTCAGCTTCTATTTCGGCCCCACGCATTACTATTCGATGAAATCGTATGAAGGACTGGCCTTTGAGGAGATGCTGCCGCTTGGCTGGGGCATTTTCGGATGGATCAACAAATATGCCATCATTCCCATATTTAACTTTCTGTCAGGATTCATTGGCAGCTACGGGATTATCATCCTGATCCTGACCATCCTCATCAAGATCGTTCTGTTCCCGCTCACCTACAAATCGTACATGTCGCAGGCCAAAATGCGTGTTCTGAAGCCTCAGATCGATGAGATCAACGAGAAGATCCCCAAGGAGAAATCCATGGAACGGCAGCAGGCCACCATGTCGCTATACCGAAAGGCCGGGGTGAACCCCATGGGCGGTTGTCTGCCCATGCTGTTGCAGTTGCCCATCCTTATTGCCATGTTCAGGTTCTTCCCCTCCTCCATCGAGCTGAGGCAGGAAAGCTTCCTGTGGGCGAGCGATCTTTCCACATACGACAGCATCGCCAACCTGCCCTTCAATATTCCTTTTTACGGGGACCACGTGAGTCTTTTTACCCTGCTGATGGCTGCCACCAATATCATCTATAGCCGCATCAATCAGGAAATGACACAAAGCACATCACAAATGCCCGGCATGAAAAACATGATGTACATCATGCCCGTGATGCTGATCTTCATTTTCAACCAATTTGCCGCAGGCCTCAGTTATTACTATTTCATCTCGACACTGATCACCATCGGACAAACCATCCTGATCAGGCAGTTTGTGGACGAAAAAGCCATTCTGGCCAAGCTGAATGCCAACCAGAAGAAACCGGCCAAGAAATCGAAATTCCAGGCCCGCCTCGAAGAGGCACAAAAAAAGCAGCAGCAGGTACAAAAGGGAAAAGGGAAAAAGCCCGCGAAAAAGAAGTAGACAGTGAGCAGTGAGCAGTAAACAATAAACAGTTTTCTTGCAAGAAAGCGGCGGAGCAAAGCGAACCAATTAACAAATCACTAAGACGAACATTTATAGAAAAACGAAGCCACAAAATATCCCTATTTCAAAAAAAGGTGTATCGAGAAAATGATGCACCTTTTTTTTGTATTACAGAGATGGAAAAAACCGGGCGGAAAAGTGGAAAACCGGAGAAAGATTGGTAATTTTGAAAGAAGAACAGCCGAAAAATTTCAATCATGACACGATCATTCAGACGCCCCATTGATCGCATGAGCCAAACCATCCCCGTAAGGGTGGAATGTTATGCCGGCCACCAGGCAGATGAACAGCCTGTGCGTTTTTCACTGTTTGATATGAATTTCGAGGTCCGGGAGGTCATTGATCGCTGGTACCAGGCCGATACCCGGCCAGAATTTCCCCCCGCACGGTATTTCAAAGTGCAGACCCACGACGGGAAACACTTTATGCTGAAACACGTCATCGACGAAGACCGTTGGTATTTGTGGGTTAAGGGGGAAGCGGTGCATCTTTGATAAGAACCAAATGAAGAATTATCCCCCATCAATAAAAGTCCTTTTTCTGCACAGGCCTTCATTCAGGACCCTAAAGCAAAAATCCCCTGAGATGAAATGGTTCAGCGGCCTTTTCAGCGGGCACGTGGGCATAGAATTCCGCCCCGGCAGGGTGGTTGATTTTGTTTCATACGGCCGGTTCCGTT
>JBNJDH010000135.1:0-8199 GCA_051744695.1 Bacteroidota bacterium
TAGAACCATAATGCTTTATGGATTACAACCAATAAAATTAATGGTTGCTTATACATAAAATGGCAGACAGGGCCAACTATTAATAATCTGATTTTTTGCTTGTTACAAAAATCTGTCATTGGTAACGAAGTGAAGCAATCTGCCACTGTTTACATAAATTCCCCGGACAATAGTGATTTCTAAAACCTCAATTTATAATGGTTCTAAATACCACCATTTACATTCCACATTTATATCTTGGTGAAAACGAATATATTCGTAAAGATGAAGCACTAATTACTGTAATTTACATGTTTAAGTGCGGGCTTGCCATAAATTACATATAAATTTAGATTGGAAACACTACCTCCTGTTATTTGCTTTTAATTTACCAGCCAAATTAAGTTTTAAAACGACCTAAGTAAATTCATAATAATTTCAAATTTTTCCGAAACGCCCAAACTACAACCCCTGACCCCGGAACTTCGGCAAGTCATAACCGACTTCCACCTCAAAAAAATTTAAACTTTTGAACCGCTTTCAGAGTTGTACCTATGCCAAATAATGGTATCGTCAAATTTTAATAACTATACTACTGATCTTTTGCTCATGTCAGGATGAAGGTTTTGATTAAAAGTTTTGATTTTCGTAGTTTTCAGCATCATAAAACCGATTACCCGGAAAAAGAAGAAACACCCGATCGTCTCTGCATGAGGCAACAGAAGCACATATTAAAAACAGAAGAAAATGAAAAAAAGTCAGGTTTATACAAAAGCCGGAGATCAGGGCAGAACGAGTCTGATTGGCGGCACCATGGTCCACAAGCATCATGCGCGACTTGATGCCTACGGAACCGTTGATGAACTCAATGCATACATTGGACTTGTCAGGGCCTGGCCTGCTGACAAAAAAACCAATGAAATGCTCATTCAAATTCAAAACCAGCTTTTCATGATCGGGGCCTATCTGGCCACTGATGATAACGTTTCAGACCTTCGCACCAAACTTAATTGTGAAGAAAAAGAGATCGAAAATCTCGAAAAAGAAATGGACCGTTTGGAAAATAACCTCCCGCCATTAAAAAATTTCGTACTTCCGGGGGGGCACCAGGCTGTGGCCCATTGCCATATCGTCCGGACAATCAGCAGGCGGGCCGAAAGAAATATCAGTCGAATGTCAGAAGAAACTGAAATTTCACCATGGGTTATGCGTTACATCAACCGACTGTCCGATTATTTCTTTGTTCTGTCGAGACATTTCTCAAATTATTTTGGTGCAGATGAAATTCCATGGAAAGCGGAGTTGTAAGATTGTTTTTTTTTCTTAATTTCGCAGAAAAAGGGGGAATATTAAAAACAAAATATTCTGAAGAGTTAAATTGTAAAAATTATGTATTGGACTCTTGAATTAGCATCAAAACTGGAGGATGCACCGTGGCCGGCCACAAAAGACGAGCTGATTGATTTTGCCATTCGCTCGGGTGCACCCCTTGAAGTGATTGAAAATCTTCAGGAAATTGAAGATGAAGGAGAAGTTTACGAAAGTATCGAAGATATTTGGCCGGATTATCCAAGTAAAGACGACTTCTTTTTCAACGAAGACGAATACTGAATTTTAAATCCTTTAAAAAATTTGCGGGGTCGTCGTTGGTTCATTCCACCGCGGCCCCGCATTAATTGTTTGGACGAACAAAAAATGAACCCATTCAGGCTAACATAAACAGGCTCATCTGCCCTCGTTAATCACTAAATTCGTAGCCGCTATAGTCTGTCCTTTCGACTTCCTCCTGAATTTCACGAAAATCGAAGATGTCGTCATAAGATTTGGGGCGATATTTTTCAAGCCATTGAAATCCTCTCAACCTGACGGACTCTTCATCCAGGACAAAAGGAGGATTCATATTTCCGGCGGGTTGTTTCCGCATAATAATGGTTTCCACCACACGCTCTTTTAGAAAAATGGTGAGGCTACTGCTTTCGGCACGATTCACGCCAATAACATATTCCTGGTCTTTGGGGTAATAAACGGTCTGGCCACTACCATCCACATCAATCTTATATAACTGATTATCCCGGAAATACCCTGTCATCATCTTTCCCTTAATTTGATTAAAGTTGGCTGAATCTTCAGGCGCAATAAGAAAGGCATTATTAATCATTTCAGCTTTCTCGAGGGTTTTCTCGCGTGTATAAAGCTTAATTTCATTGGCCGTGATCTGGTTTCCCTGTGCCCAAATAACAGGATCATGATAAAAAGTATTGGTACTATCGCGAAAATCATACACCATGGAATCACATCTTCCCTGAAGATCATATCGATAAAACTGCACATGGTGAAAAGCCCTGACAATTTTTTCCTCAGCACCTTTTTCCACAGGATCAGCACGCAAAGTATCCGCATGTAAAAAGAGGGTGTCCTCACCGTAAACCTGCTTCAGCACAGCCCGGCCTGTAGAAAGTGCCTTTTCCGTTTGTTCGTTGTAGTATCCGTAATCTCCGGCAATGATCACATTATTGGCCGTATCTTCCAACGCCATGGACGAGAAAACTTCGCCAAGTCCGTTTTTTCGATCATAATAAATGGTGTCACCGCTCAATTTTTGTTCACCTCCGTCGACAAAATTATTCTTCAGAAGCCGTGCTTCGTCGGTGCGAGTGTCGTAAAAACCAAGTTCAGAGTAAATGTGATTTTCATCACTGATGATATTGGTTGGCCCCACGATTTCAACAACCTCGGTTTGGGTAAAATATTTTAGCGTATCGGAGTACATTGTATAATCGGGATTCTCCAGGATAACACTGTCTTTGAAATTCACCTCTCCGCTCCGCGGATAATAATATCCTTCCCGGCTTGATAGCTCATTGGTTGTATCTGCGATGGTTCCTCCGTTGAAGTAATTGGCAACATTATCCTTCCTGTCATAATCCAGATGATGCGTGGTCAACACGACATCTTCGTTGACCAGCCGCACATTATCACGCATTTTGGCCAAGTTGGTATTTCCATTGTAATCGAGCCGGTCGCCATATAAATGTACTGTATCGCTCTGGATAATGTGAATAGAACCAAAAGCTTCAACTTTGTTGGAATCGCGATGTAGAACAGCGCTATCGCAAAACATCTGGATATCGCGATGACGCATTTTTACATTGCCCCTCAGTGCCTGAACATTCTTCCCCAATTGTTCTTCTGCGCCCTCCAGAAAATCGGCATACTCTATAAGAATGGTGGCTTTTCCATCCTTTTCCTGTTGTTGCCCCCCGGCATTGCCCACAAACAAAAAAAGCAAAAAGAAAATTGAAACCAAAGGCAATCGCATCAATGTCACAAAATGAAGAAATTGATACTGAAACTGTGTTTTGTCAAAACGGCATAAGATCCTGCTGAAGGGGAAGTTCATTCGTACAAAATTTACTCAGGTAATTCCACCTTAAAGACTTTTTTGTCAAGGCCTGCATTTTGAATGGTTTGCATCTCTGCAGAAGCAGAAACAGGAAAGTATAATCGATTTTCCAGATCAGGCTGAAAAAGATAATCGAAACGAATGCCCGCTTCCTCAACAATATCACCATCTTTTTTAGGGTATGAAAGCACACATAAACGGTCTTCGGGAACAATTTTAGCCACATGAATGCCATTCCTGCAAAGAACAAAAAATCCTGTCTCATCGCCAGAACGAACATGTTGCTTTACATATCCGGATTCCGGGGCCTTTGTAATATTGGTCAAAAAATCATCGGAAGAATAAACGGGAAATATGCCTCCCTTATCAGAAGCATGCAATACAGCTTGCCGATTTTTCCGATTAATTTCAACCCAGATATCGGCACTATCGAGATTGGAGGTATTCTTGCCATTCAAAAAATCGAAGCCCCACATCACAACATTTTTCCTGCTGCCCCCTTCATCGGACAAAATCCGGGTTTCACGAAGATAAGGCACAACCGGCGAAAAAGACTCATCCTCACGCATCCGGACCACCAGGCTTGCATTAAAAGGATGCCGGGATATAAAAATGGTATCTGATATTTCAGAGTTTTTTACAACTTTGTAATCCACCCCGCTAAGATAACCTGAAGCATTGGTACGAACGGTGAGGCCAAAACCTCTGGGGAAAGATAATTGAAACCGCCCTTCATTATCACTCACGTCCTGATCTTCGAATTCAGCAGTTTCATCAATATTTTTCTGGTAAACGGATGAAGCAGAAATACGAGCATTCGGCACAGGTTTTCCAGTATTCTTTTCGGCCACCACACCTTCCCAGGATAGATCGTACACCTCTCTGGCACAACTTCCGGCAAGAAAAATCACCAAAATAAAGAAAACCGGTCGAATATTTTCAAACTTCATCTCAAATCCTGCTATTTTACCCACCCTTTAAAATCAAAATCACAATCTTTCCAGTTATCTGAAATGGAAATATAAGTTTCTTTCTGTTTCGTCTTCACCCATTCCCGGAAAGTTTCCTGACGCTTCCTTTCCTCCAGCATTTTCTTTATGGTTTGATAATCATCGACCATATTGGCCCTGTGAGGCTCGATTTTACGCTTTAACCGCACAATGGTATACTGATCGACCCCCAGACGCTGGTCTTTTATAAGGAAAGGCTCAGAAACCTCCCCCTCGTCCATGTTTTCAATCACACGAGCAATGTCGGGATTAATATCCTGAAGTTCAAACCGGGTAGACTGGGTTTCGGGATTAATAACACTTCCTCCGCTGGCGCGGGTATCTTTATCATCTGAATAACGAAGAGCCGCGTCCTCGAAAGAAATGGAATCTTTCCGTACAAGTCCGACAATTGAATCGGCCAGGTTTCTGGCCTCCTTCACCGCGTCATCGGTTGGTTTGGGCTTAAGCAAGATGTGCCGCACATTAACACGATCACTCTGTTTTTCGATTAACTGCATAATATGAAACCCGAACTCCGTTTCCACAATCTTTGAAACCTGATCATCCTCACGTAAGTTAAAAGCCGTTTTAGCAAATTCGGGCACCAAATTGGATCGTGGTGTAAGTCCAAGCTCCCCGCCCCTGGAAGCTGAATTCTCGTCTTCGGAATACAACACGGCCAGAGTGGAAAAATCTCGTTCTCCCTCGCGAATTTGCCGCTGAAATTCACGAAGTCGTTCCTTCACCCGGTCAATTTCTTCCTGACTGACTTCGGGGGTAATGGCAATTTTTTGAAATTCATATTGGGCAGGCATTTCAGGTAAACTATCCTTCGGAGAATCCTGGAAAAATCGCCGAATTTCACTGGGAGTTACCTCAACATTTTCTGTTATTTCTTGCCTGACCTGCTGAGTCAACATTTGATTGCGTACCAGCTCACGTTGTTCTTCCTTAATCTTCAGCAATGATTTATTAAGCCATTCCTCAAGTTTCTCGCGCGAACCGGCGCGGTTTACGAATTCATTGATCTGGCGCTCAACGGTCATGATCACCTGATTTTCACCAACCTCAACACTGTCAATTTTAGCCTGTTCGAGCAACAGGTTCTGAACCATCATCTGTTCGAAGATTTGACACCTAATATCTCCACCTGCTTTCTCGCCTTGCATCAAAGCCTGCTGATGTTGAAATTCTATTTCGGAACGAAGCACAGGCTCATCGCCAACAACGGCAACCACTTCATCGATCACGTTGGACTGCCCGGAAGCAAAAAACGAACTAAAAAGAAATATTAAGGAAGTAAAAAAAATTACCCGAGAATTTTGCATGCTTTTCTGTTTTGGCATAAAGGTAGCAATGATTTAATAGAAATTTATGATCTTTTTATCAAGTGCTTCATCATAAAGCTCTTTTTCAAGACTTTTGATAAATTCACCTCTTTTCTTATTCAACAAAATGGCTTCAATACGGTCTTCCACATAACTCAAAGGAGCTGTATCCCCTACCGTCATATAGTCGTTTACGACAAGAAAATACCGATAGTTGTCATCCGTATTTTCATAATAGCGATTGTATCGCAAAAACCGTTCCTCGTTTTGAACAGGTTCAGGCAAATTGGCATTGATCCGTTGAAAAGGGACCCATTTGTCCACAAACTGGTCGAAAACCTCCGCATGTTGAGCACTATAATTTTCCAATTCAACCAAATTCTCCGAGTCACCGGAACGACACCAGCGCCTGACTTCAGATTGACGAGGTGCATCAAGAGGAATTTTCAGAAGAAAACCTTTGAGAATATTTTCCTGCAGGGTAAAATTGTCCTGCATCTCTTCATAATAATTCTGAATCTCTTCGTCACTCAACAAAGGTGAATATTTCTGCTCAAGCATTTTTTCCTGATAAATATTAACCAGCAATGAAGTACGATATTCATCAAGCATCTGGCTGACATCTTTTTCCTCTTCTGAAAGATTTTGCTCGGCCTGCCTCAAAAACAACTTGTTTCGAACCCACCTGTTCATATAATTTTCAGCCATGTTGGCACTATCATCTCCCTGAATCCCTTCGGGAAGAACCTGATCCAGGTCTTTTTCGGTCAAAACCTCCTCACCAACACGAACAACCGGCTCGTTATCAACACCGCCATTGCCCTCTTCCTTACACATGAACAAAGTCACAGCAAGCCCTGCAAGCAACAAGAATCCGCCTATTAAAACAGGTTTCTTCATTCTTTCAATAGATCGTTAGATTATTAGATGTAAGATTTAAGAAAACTCTTATAACACTGATATACTGTAATTTAACCGGGGAAACGCCGAAGTTTTAAACAACTGAATTACAAGCTATTACAAAAGTTTAACGGACTATTGTTCTTTAATTTCATCTTTAATTTGTTGTTCACGGACAGCCTTCCATCAGATGCGAAAACAACCAATCTCTTTTGATCACCGGATCACAATTTTCCCGAAACCCACAAAATCTTTTCTTCAGATTTTCTAATCTCACCTCATCCGGTCCATCCATAAACGGACAAATTTAGTGGTTTCCTGAATCCTCACAAATTCATGTAAACTTATTGAATTAAATCCGCTGAAAGAAAACTCACGTTGTTGCCCTACAAACAACCTCTATCGGCTGTAATTCGGAGCTTCCCGCGTAATGGTTACATCATGGGGATGACCTTCCATAACCCCGGAATTGGTGATGCGGGTGAAACGGGTGCCATGCAGGGCCGGAATATCAGGCGCACCACAATAGCCCATCCCGGCACGCAAACCGCCAATAAGCTGATAGATGACCTCATAAAGCGTACCTTTATAGGGAACCCGTGCGGATATTCCTTCAGGGACAAGTTTTTTAATGTCATCCTCTACATCCTGAAAATAACGATCCTTAGACCCCTGTTGCATAGCTTCGATAGAACCCATGCCTCTGTAGGTTTTGAACTTACGCCCGTTGTAGATAATTGTCTCCCCAGGCGATTCCTCAACTCCGGCAAACAGAGAACCGGCCATTACAGAATGTGCTCCGGCAGCAAGGGCTTTTACAATATCGCCACTATAGCGAAGTCCGCCGTCAGCGATCAATGGAACGCCCGTTCCTTCAAGAGCTTTGTAAACATCATAAATAGCCGACAACTGGGGCACTCCAACCCCGGCAATCACCCGGGTGGTACAGATAGACCCAGGACCAATACCAACTTTTACCCCATCTACACCAGCTTCAAGTAGATCTCTGGCCGCCTCTGCGGTGGCAATGTTTCCAACCACGACTTCCAAATCCGGATATCGGCTCTTCACTTCTTTTAAAGTGGAAAAAACCCCTTTGGTATGGCCATGTGCCGTATCGATGACAATGGCATCCACATTGGCCTGAACCAATGCATCGATCCGCTCAAAGGTGTCACCGGACACCCCTACAGCAGCAGCCACGCGGAGACGCCCTTTAGCATCCTTGCATGCCAAGGGTTTATCTTTGGCCTTTGTGATATCTTTATAGGTCACCAGCCCAATCAACTTATTGTTCTGATCTACAACCGGCAGCTTCTCTATTTTATGTCGCTGAAGAATGTCTACAGCCTTTTCCAGGTCGGTGGTCTGATTGGTTGTTACTAAACGATCGGAGGTCATCACTTCCTCTATGGAGCGGCTATAGTTCATTTCAAAACGTAAGTCGCGGTTGGTCACAATCCCAACAAGGTACCCGTTCTCGTCAACCACAGGGATCCCCCCGATCCTATACTCACTCATCAGGTTCAGGGCATCACCAACGGTGCGGCCGAGGTCAGGACCATCAGGGGATTGAATTCTTCCAGGATGACCAGGG
>JBNJDH010000136.1:0-8145 GCA_051744695.1 Bacteroidota bacterium
ACAGCAGCGGTAAATGTTCTTTTAAGTCATCCATCGGCGCATGACATCCAGGTAGACTTATCTTACACGGGGACAGCCAGTACTGAAGATTATTCAGGCGCCTCCTCCTCCGTGAATTTTCCGGCCGAAAGCACCGAGGAAACGATTCTTCTTACCGGGGTAGACAACCTGGAAGCAGACGGAGACAGAACCATTGTCATTTCCATTGAATCAGCAACCGATGCCACAATAGGAGATGACAATTCAGTAACAGCCACGATACTGGATGATGACATTGCCGGCATTACACCGATTATTTCAGATGCAGGCACCATCACTTCCGAAACAGGCACGCAAGATACCTTTGAACTGGTTTTAAATACGCAACCAGCATCGGATGTCGTACTTGAAATAAGCGGACTGGATGCCACCGAAGGCCAACTCAGCACACAAGAGCTGACTTTTACATCCGAAAACTGGGACCAGCCACAAGTCGTCACCATAACCGGGGTGGATGATAATGAAGCAGATGGCGATATTCAATATACATTAACAATTGCTGTTATAGATGACCAGTCTGATAATGCCTATCACGGATTGAGCACAACGGTTGATGTGATCAATACTGACAACGACAATGCCGCGCTAATTGTTACCCCTGAAAATGAAAGCCTTCAAACTTCGGAGAACGAAACTTCAGATGATTTCACAATCGAACTGAGTGCAAGGCCAACATCAAATGTGGTTATAAACGTTACCGGTTTGGATGAAACAGAAGGTTCCTTAAACACGGATGAAATTACATTTACACCCCAAAACTGGAACGAACCGCAAACCGTGACAGTGACAGGGGTGGACGACGACCTGGAGGATGGAGACATCTCTTACACGCTAACACTAACCGTGTCGGACAATCTGTCTGATGAAACCTTTCATGGACTAAGTGCCTCTGTCGGGGTGATTAATACCGACAACGACAATGCTGAGCTAATTGTTGCTCCCGAAAATGAAAACCTCCAAACTTCAGAAGACGGAGCTTCAGATCATTTTACGCTCGAGCTGAACAATCAACCCGCGTCAAACGTGGTCATAAACATAACCGGACTGGATGAAACAGAAGGCTCCCTGAACGCTGATTATATTACATTCACCCCCGACAACTGGGACCAACCCCGAACATTAACCGTGACCGGCGTGAACGATAACCTGGTGGATGGCGACATTGCTTACACGCTTAACCCAACTGTCGTGGAAGACATCTCTGACGAAAACTTTCACGGACTGAGGGCATCTGTCGGGGTGGTTAATGCCGACAATGACCAGGCCGCCCTAATTGTTGATCCAGATAATGAAAGCCTCCAAACTTCGGAGAGCGGATCTTCAGATCGTTTCACAATCGAACTGAGCGGCCAACCCACATCAGATGTGGTCATAAACATAACCGGACTGGATGAAACAGAAGGCTCCCTGAATACGGATGAAATCACATTCACACCCGATAACTGGAACGAAACGCAAACCGTGACAGTGACAGGGGTGGACGACAACCAGGAAGATGGAGACGTCTCTTACACGCTTACGCTAACCGTCGTGGAAGATCGCTCTGACGAACCCTTTCACGGACTAAGCGTCACAATCGATGTCCATAATGCGGAGAGCGATGCGGAAGAACAAGATAACCAACCACCTTCCGCAATTGACGACGAGTTCGAAGCTGACCAGAACACGACCCTTCACGGGAGTTCATTATTGAGCAACGACAGCGACCCGGATGGGGATGACCTGACCATAAACACGGTACCAATCATTCAACCATCCAACGGCACGTTAGATATTAATGAAGATGGCACCTTTTTTTACACACCTGACAATGGGTTCTTTGGTACAGACAGCTTTACATACGAAGTTTGCGACAGCGGCACACCCCCTGCTTGCGACACAGCAATGGTATCCATACATGTAAAAGAAGCGACCACCGACCTTGAGGTCAGAGATGGGTTTTCCCCGAAACATGGCAATTACATCATACCCTGGTTAGATCAATATGACAAGGTCAGTTTGCTGGTATTTAACCGCTGGGGCAAGGTCGTATTCAGTCAGGACAAATATGAGAACAACTGGAATGGTGAATCAAATAAAGGCTTCAAAATTGGAAATAAACTGCCGGTTGGTACCTACTATTACGTCATCACCATTGCCGATAACAACAAAAAAATAAGCGGATACATCTATCTGACACGATAAAAAATTTCTATTCCAATGGCCCATTTTGACAGAAAAACAAAAATCGCGTTCACGGTTTTTCACAAACTTATCGCGAAATCTGTGTTGCATCAGCTTTTGAGCCTGGGTGGAAAAACAAGAATGACCACTCGTTTCATCCTGTTCATGATCATACTATTATCCACGGGACTCCAAAAAACGCTCGCACAACAAGAGCCTCAATACACACAATACATGTTCAATACCGTATCCGTAAATCCTGCTTATGCAGGGTCACGTGATGCTTTGAACGTATTGCTTTTGTCTCGCCTGCAATGGTTAGGAATGGAAGGGGCACCGCGTACATACGATTTCACCATTCATGCACCAATCAGCAAATACAAAATGGGAGTTGGCCTTTCCCTGGTGTCGGATAGTTACGGGCCTGTATCCAATCAATATTTAAATTTAAGTTATGCCTATCGCATCAACCTTACTGAGAAAACAGTTCTCTCGATGGGCATCAAGGGAGGGCTATACAATTATCATGTAAACCTTACCGGGCTAGACTTTGGAGAAGCCGGTGCCTTTATCAATGAAAACCCGGAGCAAAAATTTTTGCCCAACGCGGGAATGGGGTTATATCTATTTTCCGACAGGTACTATGTGGGCGCCTCGGTTCCCAGGCTTATTCAAACTGAACTAAACGGGGAACAAATGACAGCCGGAACACTGGGTGACCTTAAGCGCCATTATTATCTCATGGGCGGACTGGTTTTTGATCTAAGCAACGATCTGAAATTAAAACCTTCCCTGATCAACAGGTTTGTCGAAGGAGCCCCGGCATCAACCGATTTTACAGCCCAGCTTATAATCAGGGACACTTATTGGGCCGGCGTGACCTACCGGCATGATGAAGCCACTGCCATTCTTGCCAGTTTGCAGGTCAACAAACAATTGATGATCGGCTATTCTTATGATTTTCAATCTTCCGAACTCAGTACGTTTAATAATGGAAGTCACGAGATCGTAATTAGTTATGATTTTGCAGGGTTTTCCCGGGAAAAAGTAGTTTCTCCCCGGTATTTTTAAAATGACCTGTTTTGTTAGAGCGATAAAAATATAACCACATGCCGAAGCTGAATAAACTGAGTTTTTTTATCATCATATTTTTTGCATGCACATTCATCGGAGCCTGGGGGCAAACCAATATGAACCCGGGCGATGAAGTTGAAGCCCCTCGCCGTTTAAGTCGTGCCAGAAAAGCTTTTGAAGATATGGCATATCCTAAAGCCATCAGGCGTTACGAAAGGCTACAGGAAAAAGACCTTCTGCCCGATTCGGAGAAACAGTTCCTGGCGCTTGCCTACTTAAAAATTCTCGAACCCGAAAAAGCTGAAGAAATATACTCGTCGATCGCAAAAAAGAACCTGAAGGGAGAGCATTTGTACAATTACGCAAAAGCCCTGAAATACAACGGGAAATATGCTCGTGCCGACAGCATAATGGCCTTGTATGATTCCGAAAAACCGAAGGATTCAAGAGCAAGACTTCAGCAAGATTCCCGGTCGTTCGCGGACAGCATCATGAAACAGAAAAGGCACGAGATCGAAGAGGTTGGCTTCAACAGTGAATATGCAGATTTTGCACCTTTCATGCAAGGCGGATACCTCTACTTTTCTTCTGAACGCGAAATAAATCTCGTGATCGACAGGGAAACGGCCCGCGAAAAAAAACCTTATCTAAACATTTTCAGAGTGGGAAAGAAAGAAGGCCGGTTCAAAGAACCTGAGCAGTTTATACCCGACTTCCGTACCATTTTTCACGACGGACCGCTATGCTTCAACCTATATGGGAATGAAGTATTTATCACCCGCAACACATACCATTCATTATTCAAAAAAGAAGGGAAAGACGGTTCCAATCATTTGAAAATTGTATACGCGCATAGGCAACCGGATGGGGCATGGAGCAAACCCGAAGAGTTACCTTTCAACGATGATTCTTATTCATGCGGGCATCCTTTTTTAACCAAAGATGGCAGCAGACTCTATTTTGTTTCGAATATGCCCGGCGGCATGGGCAATTCCGATATTTATTATGCAGACCGGAATGAAGACACATGGGAAGAACCGGTCAACCTTGGTGAGAAAATTAATACTGAAGGCAATGAAATGTTCCCTTTTATTGACGAAAACGAACGTCTCTATTTTGCTTCAGATGGTCACCAGGGACTTGGAGGACTCGATATTTTTGTTGCTGAAAAGACAGATGGTGAATATGTTGTAAAAAACATCGGACACCCGGTGAATTCCAGGAATGATGACTTTTCCCTTTTTTTGCAGCCGGATGCTAAACATGGCTTTTTTGCATCAAATCGTCCGGGGGGAACAGGCAGTGATGACATTTACCGTGTAGAAATCATTGAACCGGTTACTTTTGCTGCCCCAACTAAGGAATCGACTCCAAAAAAGAAAAAAGCAGACAAGCAAAAGGGAAAAGCCTATAATGGCCAACTCATTAACAGAAAGAGCCGCGAACCGGTACCAAATGCAATTATTGGTTTGATCGACGACTCAGATGCTTATCTAATGGAAGTAACGACCAACAAACAGGGAATATTCAAAATCCCTGATTCCATCTCGGGTCAAATCACTGCATTTACTTCGGTTGATCACTTTTTCCCCCGTGAGCAAGATTTCTATCTTGAAAGTATGGAAGACACGATATTGTTTGAACTAAAACCCAAACCTTATTACGGGGTCACCGGTAAAGTGACCCGGGCCGGGAATAATGAGCCGATTCCTGATGCAACCATTCTCATTTATTCCGAAAGTTTTGATACCGATACCACCCACACGAATAAGGATGGCACGATGAAAGCCCGGCTTAATCCCTACACCCATTATCAAATTGCTTTTCATAAACCGCGGTATATTCCCCGCGTAATATCCTATTCAACCATGCAGATAGACACGGGGCTTGTCAATTTGAACCAGTTAATGAATCTCCGGATGGAAGAAGCAATGCCCGGAAGCACCTTTGAATTGAACGTAACCTATGACGACAATGAAGTAAGCATACAAGAGGAGGGCGTCAACGCTCTTGACCACCTGGTACACTTCTTACGAAACAATCCTGACACAAAGATCGAAGTAGGCGTTCATACCGATTCCAGGGGAGATGCAAACACCAACATGAACAACTCCCAAAAGAGAGCTGAGTCGGCTGTCCAATACCTTACAGAAAAAGGGGTGGATGCCTCCAGGCTTACCTCCAGGGGATATGGAGAATCCAGGTTAAAAAACAATTGTGCAGATGGCGTGCCTTGCTCCGAAGAGGAACACCAGGAAAATGAACGAACGGAGATTACGGTTTTGGAATAAAAAATTTGATTACCGATCGTTATACTGCCGGGCATAATATTGGGCATAATCGCCCGAGATCACACGATTGAGCCACTCTTCGTTGCTCAAATACCATTTTACAGTCTTCTCAAGTCCCTCCTCAAATTGCAGGGAAGGTTCCCATCCCAGCTCATTCATCAACTTGGATGAATCGATGGCATAGCGCTTATCGTGACCGGCACGGTCCTTTACAAACGTGATCAGTTGGGCCGAGGTGCCTGCAGGTCGCCCCAAAGCCTTGTCCATCACTTCACAAAGTTTCCGGATCAGATCAATGTTGGTCCACTCGTTATTGCCGCCAATGTTGTAGGTTTCCCCGTCTCTGCCCTGATGGAAAAGTAGGGCAATGGCAGCGGCATGGTCTTCCACATACAGCCAGTCACGGACATTTTCCCCTTTGCCGTACACCGGCACAGGTTTATTTTGTTTTATGTTGTTAATCGCCAGGGGGATCAGCTTTTCAGGAAACTGGTTGGGGCCATAGTTGTTGGAGCAATTGGAGATCAGTACAGGCATACCGTATGTGTGATGCCAGGCCCTGACCATGTGGTCGCTGGAAGCTTTTGATGCCGAATAAGGGCTTCTGGGATCGTAGGGAGTCGATTCGGTGAAATAACCTGTTTCCCCCAAAGATCCATAAACCTCATCGGTGGAAACATGATAGAACCGTTTATCAGCCAGATTGTCTCCCCATATATCGCGGGCAGCGTCCAGCAGATTGACCGTGCCTGTGACATTGGTGCGGACAAAAGCCATGGGACCGCTGATGGAGCGGTCCACATGCGACTCGGCCGCAAGATGAATCACCCCGTCGGGCCGGTATTTTTCAAAAATCTCTTTTACCGCATCCGCATCAGTAATGTCGGCTTTAATAAAAGAATAATTGGGAGAATTCTCTACATCGGTCAAGTTCTCAAGATTTCCGGCATACGTCAGGGTATCAAGGTTCAGGATCCGGTAATCCGGATATTTGTTGACCATCAGGCGAACCACATGAGAGCCAATAAAGCCGGCTCCGCCCGTTATCAAAATCGTCTTTTCCATATCAACTGATTTTTCGAACTTTCTTTTCCCATTCCCAGGCACTCTTCAGTGTTTCTTCCAGGGATTTTTCGGCCTTCCATCCCAGTTCCTTGTTGGCATAGGAAGTATCGGCCCAGATTTTCTCAATATCCCCAGGACGACGGTCGGAAATGCGATATTTCAAATCGACACCGGTCACTTCAATGAAAGTCTTGACCAGCTGCATCACCGAATAACCATTGCCGGTCCCCACATTAAAATACTCATAGGCGGCCTTTTGTTTTTGTTGCAATAACCTGTTGATGGCAACCACATGCGCTTTTGCGAGGTCAACCACGTTGATGTAGTCGCGAATGGCTGTTCCGTCGGGCGTATTGTAATCATCACCGAACACCTTAAGCTCATCACGAAGTCCGGCGGCCGTCTGGGTGATGAAAGGCACAAGGTTGTTGGGCACACCAGCGGGCATTTCACCAATCAGTGCAGAAGGATGCGCACCAATGGGATTGAAATAACGAAGCGCAATGCAATTAATATTCTCGTTGGCTTTGCTGAAATCGCGCATGATGTCTTCAGAAATGGCCTTGGTGTTGCCATAAGGCGATTCGGCCTCTTTCCGGGGGGTCTCTTCTGTCACCGGTAACTGATCAGGCTGCCCGTAGACGGTACAACTGGAACTGAAAACGATATTGGGCACCTGGTATGTCTTCATATTCTCCAGGAGGTTCATAAGAGAGACCAGGTTGTTTCTGTAGTATTCTAAAGGCTTTTCAACCGATTCACCCACAGCTTTAAAGGCTGCAAAATGAATAATGGCTTCAATGCCGGTATTTCTTTTGAAAAAATCCTCCGTCTTTTCCCGGTCTGTGAGGTTGAATTGCTCAAAAGCAGGCCGTTTGCCCGTAATCTTTTCAATGGCATCCAACACTTCAATGTTCGAGTTGGACAGATCGTCGATAATGATAACCTCGAAGCCTTCGTTTTGCAGCTCAACAACTGTGTGGGAACCAATGTAACCGGTGCCACCGGTTACAAGAATTTGTTTGCTCATGGGAATTCCGTTTTTAATTTTTCTTTTATTCAGGACCAATTTCGCCCGGCAAACACCGGGAGTTCAGGTTCCATGAAGCGGGTAAAATTAACAAAAGGCGCAGAGAATTCCTTCGGAAAAGGTGAGAATTATTGTTAATGACCTATCGGAAGAGTTTTTTCAACAACTTTTCAACATCTGTTTAAAACAAAACTATGCACTTGGCGTATAAATTGATTAAATTTGCGGTATGGCAAGCATGGAAAAACACATATCGGATCTTTTGTACGTGCACGACTGTGTAATCGTGCCCGGACTGGGAGGCTTTGTGGCCAATCACAAACCCGCCGTAGTGGTGGAAGAGCGAAATTTGTTCCGTCCGCCGTCAAAAGAGATCGGCTTCAACCGGAGTTTGTCGCACAATGACGGGCTCCTGGCCAAACATGTTTCACAGCGTGAACAAATATCATGGGAAGAGAGTCTGGAACGCATCCGGACATTCGT
>JBNJDH010000137.1:0-8132 GCA_051744695.1 Bacteroidota bacterium
GCAGGAAAATCTTGGAATAACGGCAATAATCAATCCGGAAAAAAAGTTTGCTGAAAGGGATTATAAAAACAATTTCCTGAATAAAAAAATTAAGCTTAACAAAACAAGTGCCAAGCCCCGTAGAATGCAGTCTCCAAAGCCGCTTCCACCAAACACAGGGGATTCACCGCACCCAAAATTGATATTAAAAGAAATGCAGCTGGCAGTGCAGTATTCAATAGAGATTACCGATTTTATCACAGGGCCGACATCACAGAATGGCTGGAAATGGAGCGCCAGATTGCGCAACACCGGATCAAATCAGGTTCCGGGCTACCGTTTGAAACTTAAAGCAATCCAGATTCCAGGGACTGTGGCCGCAGGAGGGTTTTGCATGGCCCCGAGTATACCCAAAGGAGCCCTAAGCAAGCGCATGACCATGACCCACTGGACCAAAGCCGATGATGCGGATGATCTCAGGCTGGAAGTCTGGGATACCGAGATGAACACGCGCATAGCCTCCCAAATCATTCCCTTTCCTAACTCTATGGATGCACCGCTTGCTGCTGCGTCAATTAAAAACGTTTCAAGACAATGGCACCAGCAGGGAAAGGTCCGGATACATGTCAGCGGCAGAAAGGAAATAACACCCGCAATAAGTTCAAACCGACTGCGTCTTCATGTAAGCATGCATTTACATTCAACAGGAGATACTGTCGGCGTGGCGAATCTTTACCAGGCTTCGGAAGTTAACGGGCCCGTTGGTCATGAATTTTATTTTCAGCCGGTTGAAGTGCAGTATGGTTCCGGTGAAAACAGGATACATTTGAAATTATGGGATCAATGGTCCGACAGAGTAATAGATGAAGAGTCTTTTGTAGCACATCCGTATCAGGGTGTGCAGTAGTTCTTTTACTCATAACCATAAAAATTGCCTTGATTTGGGGGTCAACATTTAAGTTGCCGCCATTTTCAGGATTTTGTATTGACAAATCCGGTCATACTACTATTATCCTATGATTTTTTAATACGGCAGTTTTTGGATTGTGGATATCGTCGGGGGCATGATTATGATAAAGGAGGAGGTTTGAGTAATTTGTTCAGCAAGCTTAAAGAAGCAATCTCCTATCATTGTTTGCCGGATCAAGAGGCATATTTGAATCAAGCAGCCGAGGCGCTCCGGAAGGATTGGTCTTACCTGGAGCCCTGCTCTGTCCCGTTTGAGAAAGTGAAAGTCCGGTCTGAGGTTTTCATTCGTAAAATTACGGATTCTGGACGTTCGGTCGATGCCTACGTAAAAATCTATGCCTACCGGAAGCACCCTTTCCAGCGTTATTTGCGCAAGGGCAGAGCTATCACCGAAGCGAGAAATTTATTGTTCTTCGACTCTATTGACATCCAGGCTCCCCGCGTGCTGGCATGGGGTGAGCGGCGAAATCGAATCGGGCGCATTATACAAGAGTTCATCATTACCGAAGCAGTGCCCGGCGCAGTGCAGCTCATTCCGTTCGTGAAGGAGCACTGCCCCGAACCCGGTCGGCCTGTGCGCCGGAAAATTGCGGAGCAGCTCGGCAGGTGGACCAGGGTCATGCACGATCATGGATTTGTCCACGAAGATTTAAAATGGCGTAATGTCCTGGTCCGCGCCAAGAAGGATGAACCTGAATTGTTTTGGATCGATTGTCCGATAGGCGGCTTTCTTAAACCCGGCCTCAAACTCGAACGGAAGAAGTTAAAGGACTGTGCCACACTCGATAAATTGGCGCGCATCGAATGTTCGAAAGAGGAGCGCGAAGCATTCGTAAAAGCGTATCTTGGAACAGATGCTGCCGGTGACAGCATTCGGCATCTATGCCGCAGAATTGAAAAGTATAGAAGTGCTCGCTTCGACGCTAAAGACGACAGGCAGCGGGCAGATGCTGAAAAGGAAAAGCGGAGTGGTAAAAGAGCCGGCAGGAAATCGCTTTGGCCACAGTGACTTTGTCAAAGATGTCTTTCTGTCTGGCCGGCGGCTGCCTGAAGAGCTGATGGATTTTCCCGCAAATCCAAATCCAGTGCACAATTTTTCAACCGCAGTGCTTTAAGTTCCTGCTCCAGGCAAAGATTCCGTGCCCGGAGCAGGTGTGTCAGGCATATGCTCAATTTAAACCTGACTATTGAACTATGTCCGGCAGACACCTTTTGACTGCCAGGCTGTCATTGCCGCTGTTGCAGTCTTTAACCGGTGCATCGATCCGGTGGATCTCCGCTTTGATTCCTATGGATTTTTTCACCAGCACATAACCGCTGACAGCTTTAATGGATTTCGTGCCGTTCATGTTTATGGTGAAAGGGACCAGCCGGTTGACCATTCTGCCCTGCAGCATATCAAAATACGATACTCTCAGCCTGCCTGATGCATTGGCCTGGGTGTTGGTATCGGGACAGGCGGCGTTTCTGATGTCCACCCACATGCCATTCATTAAAAAAGCGTCTACATTGGAAAGGTCTTCAGTGCACAGGCAACTGTTGCTGTGGATATGATACACAGATAGATCGGTTCGCAGTTTAAGCTTCTTTGGATCGATACTCAATTCGGGTTTGGTAATGTCAGGGCCTTGAACTCTTTTTGCAGGATTATCGGCAAAAACAAAACCTGTGACACCGAACACTGCGATAAAAATAAGTACGGCTGTTTTCTTAATAGTAAATTTCATAATCGTTTCTCCTTTTCTCAATGTTTAAATTAACAGCAAAGCTTACAAATAAACTTGTTTTATCAGTCAGTGACAAAATCACTCCAAAAGGTTCAAAAAAATTCAATGCGTTTACAAACGCCGGGTGGTTCTGAATCAGGCACTGCCCGCGATTTTCAAGATTTACATAGGAGTGATCCGGAAAAACCTTTTTTGTCAGGATGGTGTTGCCTGGCGGAAAAAGGGGGCCTATATGACCATTGGGTAATATTTGATCTTTATATCTGAACGTGGTTGAGGTCCAGAAAAGTTCACTTTCAAGTAATTATCGTTAAAAATCAGTATTGTATGTGAATCTGCCATGAGAGACAGAGCACTGGCACAACAATTGAAGTACTGAAACTGAAAGCAGCGAACATATGAAGATCCGGAAACAGTATCCGAGTACTGAAAAAACAGTACAAAAAGGTCGGAAAAGCAAGGGTTTGTGATTAACCGTGACTGCTTAAAATTATTGAATTAAGGGGGAGACATGAAATTTTTGAGGAAGTTTTTTTTGATTCTGGCATTGCTGAGTGCAATCAGCATCGGGACACTCGGATGCGGCAATGACAATGGAGTGGAAGAGGCCGGCGAAGAGGTGGTGGAAACCATGGAGAAAGCTGGTGAAGAAGTGGGCGAATCATTGGAAGAAGCCGGTGACAAAGCAAAAGAAGCCACGGAGTGAGCGGATTCAGGCACCGGATCTGATAAAATAATTAATGCGTCTGAAAGGAGACAAACATGTGGGGTAATATGGTTCGATATGGCAGTTATGCTTATGCATTTCGGGAGCTTGCAAATATTTTTACCGGTTCGCGCACGATCCGGGCCAAGAAGGAGGCCGGACGCCGGAAGATCAACCTGCTGGTCGGTTTAAGCGTTGGCACGGCAATGGGGGTGACTGCAGGCATACTTTCGGCGCCCCGCTCCGGCCGGGAGACCCGGGAAAAGCTGGCGAGCCGCACAAGTGAAATAGTGGGGAACCTGAAGGAAAAAACGGCTGAGGCAAAAAAAGAAACCGAGAAAGAATAAGTCCGTCTGTTGCGGCGTGCGGCTGAAGACCCTTGCGGTCAGATGCCACGCCGTCCTCAGGTCCGCCGGGTTTGAGTGGGTAATGAAGGACTTTTATAAAAGGGGATGGACATGGAATACGCGATCACTTATGCCCAGCTGGGCTGGATGATTCTGTTTGTTTTAATTGTTGGGATCGGTCTGTTTGCGGCCATGGTGCTCAAGAATCTCAACCAGTTCATAAAGGGAGTGAATGAAATCCTGGAAGAGAACAAGGCGGAACTGATGCGGTTGATCCCCAACCTTGCGGTTGTTTCCGACAATGCGCGGACAATCACCGACGATGTCGGGAAACTTGTCAGTGATGGCGCTCAAGCCGTTGATCAGGTAACCGAAAGTACCAGGGAGACTGTGTCGAAGCTGAACCGGACAACCGACCATTTGGGTTCCTATGCGGCTATTATCAGTGAGGTCGTCAGAGTGCTGGTGGATTTGTATTATAAGGAGAAAAAATAGTGCGGTTGCTCCCTGTTAAAACAGCAGCCGGAAACATGGAATCGGTTCAAAAAACCGTAAATTCGGGGAGGCGTCATGTGGGCAACATTAATGAAAACCGTTATCTGTGTGCTGGCGATGAAACAGATCGCGGATACGGTGAAAGACGGACAGCAGCAGGATGAAAGAGAGCGAAGGCGCTACAGAAACCGGAATCTTTTGCTGGGAACGGCTTCCGGGGCGGCTGCCGGTGCTGCGGCAGGCCTGTTGCTGGCACCCCGCCCGGGCAGGGAAAGCCGAAAGAGATTGCGATCCCGCGTGGCCGCATCTTTGAATGCGGCAAGGCAAAGCGTGTGTATGGATTCGTAGCGTGGAAGTGCACATGTCGGCAGTTCGTTTTCCCCTTTTTGCAATAGAATGCTGGTGAACATGCAGAACTTCAGCCAGCTTTTCCCGGGTTTTTCGCAGGTGTTTCGGTAAAGCATTTTCATCCTCATCAAATAGCTTGAAGCCGACAATGGTTGCAAATTCTAATACGGCTTCGACTTCACATTTGAGATTGCCTTTTTCAGTACGTTGCAGCATCCTTCTGGAAAGACCGGTACGGTCGGCCAGTTCTTGGGTAGTGAGCTAATGCTCATTGCAGGGTTTACGTATCAATGCATCACCGCATCGCGGCAATGGCCTGAGTAGTTACTCATTGTGGATTTTGGCATTTTTTTTCTTGATTCGTATATAGATCATAAAAGGGCTTAATGATCTTTGTGTGGGTCAAAGAAAGATGAAATTGAATGGATGGAGGAACCCGACATGGAAATTTTGAAAACAGTATTTGGATATGGTGATTTCCGGGCTTCCAGACCGAATTCTTCGCTATGATGTCCGTATCATTGTGGCCACTATCGCCTTCGGCATAGGCATTGGCAAACCCAATGTCCGCTTTGTGCTGCATTATCCACGATAACCAGGGAGAATTTGTAACGACTTCGTCCTTTGCCCCGGCGTGCAGACTTTTGCTCCTTTTGAGCCACCTCGATTAATCTTTTTGGACCTGAGAGGAAAAAACAGCCGGAATTTCACCGGCTGTTTTTTTTAAATTAATACAGCTGATTATTCAGACAATTCAGTATTTTTGGTCTTGTTTATCCATACAGGATTTGAATAAGCTTTTTTGCCTTTAGTATCTTCAGCTACAATTGCAGCCCATGTATCTTCATCTGGATCAACTTCAAAAGTTACTCTTTGAACAAGAGGAGTATCGTCAAAATTAAATTTCCTGATTTCTTTTCCACCCTGTAAAATCACAGCATTTTTTATTCCGTTTACAGATTTTAAAACAAATTCAAGCTCTGATGATTCATTTTCTGCAAGCTTTATCTCATCACCGAACATGAAGTTTTCAGGAACTATCATAGGGCCGAAACTTGCATACGACTGACCGTTTTTAAGAGCATTTACAAATGCATCAACTCCCTGAGAATCAGGTGTGTATGCAAACATTCTTATTTCGCCGGATTTTCTTGACCATACATCATGAACATCTGTACCTGCGCTTATATAGTATCTGTCGCCCTGATTCCAGTAAGACATGGCAAGCTTCCATGCATCTTTATATTCTGCATCTGAATTAAGCTCAACCAGGTCAAAACCTGCTTTGTATGCACCTGTTATTGTATCATTTACTATATTTTCATAATATCCGTAGGGAATTAATGGGTGATTCTGCTGAATAATTTTTGCCCCTTTTTTTCTTGCATAATGAAATATTTCCTGAACTGTAGCAGTTCCTGAGTCAAGATCCCAAGTTTCATCCTTTGCAAGCGGGTATACATTAAAATGACCCCAGGAAGGTGAGATTTCTACTGAAGGAATAATTTTAATCCCTGCTTTTTCAGCAAGCCCTGAAAGTCTTTCATTATTTACAATTGTATCGTGGTCACTGATAAAAGCAAAATCTACATCTGCTGCAAGCTGAGATCTTAAAAGAAACTCGGGCGGTGTTTTCCCGTCAAGCTGATCAGAATGATGATGAAGATCGCTCTGGCTCCAGCCCTTTTCTGCAGGAAGAAGCTTGTCAATTACAATATTTTTCTCTGCGGTTTTACCTGCTTTTATATCAGCATCAAGAACAACCGGCTTTGAAAAAAAATTGGCGCCTGATTCGACAGCAAATTCGTATTCACCAGGGGCAAGAGTAATATCTGCTTTTCCTCTTTTATCAAGCATTGTGAAAAATGTCTTTTTCCCCAAAAATCTTATTAAAGGAGTCTGACCTTTTTTAATGGAAATCCTTGCATCAGCAGGATTATTTTTCTTGTCTCTTATGTCAAGGCTGAGTATGCCCGGAGACTTAAGTTTTGAAAAATTTATATTAAGCTGACTTTTGTTTTCTATTTTAATTGTTCTTTTTTCGCCTGAAGAGTACCCTGCTGCTGTTGCATAAACTGAGTATTCACCAACAGGAAGCTTAAGGTCAAATTCTCCGTTTTTACCGGCTGCCCATGTATAGGCTTTTCCGTCTTTTTTTACTACAATATATGGATCAGTAACTTTTTCACCGTTTAAGGTTTCAACTTTACCAAACACTTCACCTGATTTCAGGTTCTTTCTTTTAATTTCTGCGTTGAGGACAGGTGCAAGATCTCCTTTTGGAGTAATCTGAAGAGAACCTGTATATTCTTTTTCTTCACCAGGCTTAAGATTGTTCTGAAGATACATATCTTTGCCGTGATAGTTTATATAATCGAAATAAGGAGCATGAAGAGCAAGCATCCAGTCTTCACCGTAGGTAACAGACCAGTCGCTTAAAGCGCCTTCAGCTGAAGTTTTTTTAGTTTCATAAATTCCCGGGGGACCGAAATGATATCCGCCTGTAGCCCATAAAACATAACCTGAGAGTATATCTCCTGTAGGTTTATCTCCGTTATTTTTTATTGTTGTAACAATATTTACTCTGTCGCTTCCTTTTTCCAGTGTATAAGTTGTTACAAGATCGCATTTTCCCCAATCTCTTTTGGTTTTTACAACACCTTTTTCTTCGGAATTTTTAACAATCTTTACTGTCTGATAGGTTGTAGGCCAGCTTGACCAGTTATTAGGTATAAAATCTACAAGCGTAATTCTGTCGATACCTGCTTTACCGTTTTTTACAATTGCACCGTCAATAATTCCGCCTTTTGCAACTCCCCATGGCGCAGGAGTGCCTGCTGCAATCGAAATAGCGATTTTGTCGTTTTTCATTGTAACATCAGAATCTGTAAGAGCATCACCGCTTTGAACAGGGGTTGGTCCCTTTTCAACAGATACGTCTGCAAAAGAAGTTATTGGTAATACCAATACTAAAAGAAGCAGGAGGAAACTTCCTGCTTTAAAACAACGTGTAAACTTTCCCTGGCTGGAAAAATTCATAAAACCTCCAAAATTATAATTAAACAAAAATTCAGCCGCATTATAATGAAAACCGACAATGTAGGAATTCAGCCGGCACGGCCATCATAAGGGCATCTTTTCACAAACCGAAAAACCAGGCAGCAAATTGAAAACCGTGAATAAAATTAAATTTTAATATTATTATAATTGGTGCTACCAAACATACTAAAAAAAATCAACCATTTATTTTTCCGGACAAAACGGTTTAGAAATACAAAACCATAGGCAATCGTAGATGCATGAATGACCAACGACATATTCCCGAATTTCATTCGTTTGTGTGAATCGATCAGATCTGCCATCAGACTTGGCAGGTCATCAGGCTGGTAAAATCATTAAAAAGGCAGCTGATGTAGAAAGTCCTCGGGCTTAAGGTAGCAGACGATCCGGTGTAATCTGAAACGGTTTTCAATGTGGGTCGTATCAAAAAAATCTTGAAAAATATGAAAATTCGTATATGTTCTGATGGACAGAAACGTTTTTGAAAGGGTGGACCTTTTG
>JBNJDH010000138.1:0-8025 GCA_051744695.1 Bacteroidota bacterium
TATACATAATCAAGTGTTTTTATAAAATTCAAAAAAGTCTGACGCCTGGTGGAGTATTTGGTAAGGGAGGTTCAGCTGTCCGAGATCAAAAGCGATATTCAGTCCAAGGTTAAGCAGGACATGGACCAGCAGCAGAGGGAGTACCTGTTGCAACAACAGATGAAAACCATTCAGGACGAGCTGGGGACAAGCCCGGTAGAGCAGGAGGTTAAAGAGCTGGAAAAGAAGGCCGCCAATAAAAAATGGTCTGAAGAGGTTGACAACATTTTTAATAAAGAGCTGGAAAAAATGCACCGGCTGAATCCGGCCTCAGGTGAATATTCTATACAATACAATTATCTTCAGACTCTTCTCGAACTGCCCTGGAATGAATACACCAGGGACAATTTTGATCTGAAGAGGGCCCGGCGCATTCTTGACCGCGATCATTACGGCCTTGACAATGTCAAAGAGCGCATCCTTGAACATCTGGCCGTTCTGAAGCTCAAAGGTGATATGAAATCACCGATTCTTTGTTTGTACGGACCTCCCGGTGTGGGAAAAACGTCTCTCGGGAAATCTGTGGCCGAAGCTCTTGGTCGTCAGTATGTACGCATGTCCCTTGGTGGTCTTCACGACGAGGCCGAGATCCGCGGTCACCGAAAAACATACATCGGTGCCATGCCCGGTCGAATTATCCAAAATATAAAAAAGGCGGGATCGGCCAATCCCGTGTTTATCCTCGATGAGGTGGATAAGGTCAGCAACAGTTTTCACGGAGACCCTGCATCTGCTCTGCTTGAAGTTCTTGATCCCGAACAAAACAGTGCATTTCATGACAATTTTCTGGAAGTCGATTTTGATCTCTCGCGTGTGATATTTATTGCGACAGCCAATACATTGAATCCCATTTCTTCTCCGCTGCTTGACCGGATGGAGCAGATCGACGTAAACGGGTATGTTCTGGAAGAGAAAGTAGAGATTGCCCGCCGGCATCTCATCCCTCAGTTACTAGATAATCATGGCATCCCCAAAGGGACGGTAACCCTTCCCCGGCGTACCATTGGTTATATCGTTGATCATTATACCCGGGAATCGGGGGTGCGGGATTTGAATAAAACCCTTGCACGACTTTACCGGAAAATTGCATTGCGCCTTGCTACCGAAGAAAAGGTGAAAAAGACCATATCCATTGCAGATGCAAGGGAATACCTGGGAGCCGAGAGGTTTTCGAAAGACACCTGGCAGGACAACCGTTTTGCCGGCGTTGTGACCGGGCTTGCCTGGACAGCAGCCGGAGGTGAAATATTATTCGTTGAAAGCAGCCTGAGCAAAGGAGAGGGACGTCTCACATTGACCGGTAATCTGGGGGATGTGATGAAAGAGTCGGCTATGCTGGCCCTGGAATACCTGAAATCTCATGCCTCTTTTCTTGAGCTCGAGGAAGAAGTTTTTGACAAACGCAATGTCCATGTCCATGTGCCTGAAGGCGCCATTCCCAAAGACGGCCCTTCGGCAGGGATCACGATGGTTACCTCCCTGGCTTCCTCTTTTTCTGGTCGCAAAGTTAAATCGCGCATTGCCATGACCGGTGAGATCACTCTGAGAGGGAAAGTATTGCCGGTGGGGGGCATTAAGGAGAAAATTCTTGCAGCTCGTCGTGCAGGAATTAATGAGATCATTCTTGCCAAAGAGAACAAAAAGGACATCAATGAAATAAAACCTGTATATCTTGAAGGACTAACTATACACTATGTGGATGAGATCCGGGAAGTTTTGAAGCTTGCCCTGACCGACGAAACGGCCGAGAAATAGTTATGATGTTCCCCCGTTGAGGTTTTGTTGCTCAATAGTTGCCATGTAGTGTTCTTCAAAAGTATCCAGGATTTCCTGCATAGCGGGTGTTATTCGCGAGAGTGCCTTGCGGGTTATGGATTTTGGGATGTGTTTGAAGTAGGCTTCCGCAAGGCCGCCTGTTATGGAGGCAATGGTATTGCTGGGCCCTCCGATGTGAATGGCTAACCGGATGGCTTCTTCATAATCCGTGGCTTCCAGGAATGCTGCAAAGGCAGGCTGTACGGGAGATTCTTCAGATTCTGGAGACAACTTTCGTTTGATCCAGTCGTTTATTGTGAGGGTGAAATCGTAATTAAATGCTTGTCCGATAAGTGTTTTTATCTCCTTTTTTGTTCCGGCCGATTTGCATATAAAAATAGCTGCTGCTACTGCTTTGGCATCACTAACCCGTTCGGGAACATTGTGTGTGACTCGGGTGCTTTTTTCGGCTTCACTAAGGGCCTCGTCCAAACTTTGGGCTGCAAATCCGATGGGACTTATACGCCTTGCCGCACCATCGCCTTTACTCACATAAGGGTTGGAATCGTCTGATAGCGCCCATTCCAGAAATTGAGGTCTGTAACCGGCCGTCGGAAATGCTCTGACCCATTCCTTCAATGATTGTTCGTATCCTTTATTTTTCAGAATGGCATCTGCTGTGGCTAAAGTAAGAACGGTGTCATCCGTGTATGCTGAAGAAGGCTTGAAAAGTTGAAAATCGGGATCAGGAGTATTCCCGGAATTGAATGCAGAACCAATGATGTCGCCGATTATAGCACCTTTCATAATAGTTTTGGGATTTGATTATTTTTAAAACGAATGGACGCCCATTCGAAACTTCCTTTTTTTTAGGAATTCATTTTCCTTTACTGATTGGGTTTCTTTGTTTTGAGTTGGGTGTTTGTAATTGCCTGGTTTTTAAAATGTTGAATATTGCTCATCTGGTAAATTAACCAATTCAATCGGGGGACTAATATGATAAGTTTTCTTTAAAAAACAAACTTTTCCTATAATATTGTTTGCTACAGAGAGCATCTGAAATCCGGATCATTTATTCGTTCATTGTCCTGGCATCGGATGATATATCCGGGCAGGGTTGGTGATTATTTTGTATATTTGAGCTGATTCAATGTGAAGTTGTTTGAGGGGATGTGTGCCAGGCGAACATAATGTTTAAGACTGTCAGAAGAATAGCGTTGCTGAATAATTTGATATCATAGGCATGCGATTTTAATTTTTTCTGTCATTATCCCCCTGGACTTTTGTTATGTCTGGCATTTTGGCTTTTAAGGTTTATGGAACTGTGTGAGTAGCCAATCGGCAACTCCCCGCGATGTGTTTAACGTTTAAGAAATTAACAATCTGCAATGTATGCGGTCATTTTTTAAATATCTTTTCCTGACCATAGCTGTTTTCGGCGGATTTTTTTTATTGTGGTATTTTCGTTCAATTGTGACATTTGTGGCTGTTTCGGCCATTATTTCCCTGGTGACCCGGCCTCTTTTTGAAATATACCGTAAGATTCATATCCGTCGCTTTTTTGTGGGGCGAAGTCTGGCTGCTTTGTTGACAGTCCTGACTTTGTGGGTTTTTATTGTTTTGTTTTTTCGGTTCACCATTCCTTTGATTGCCTCCGAAATACAGTTTTTCTCTTCTATAGATATTCCTTTGGCCCTTGAGAAGGTCGGAAGGTTATTGTCTGAGGCTTTGACCCCCATTCGCGGGTCCGAATTCGGTCAGTCTGTACTGGAAGGTATTGAGGAGCAGTTTGAAGCGGCTTTGTTAACTTTTCTGGACTTCAACCAGGTCAGGGATTTTTTTGCATCTGTGGCTGAGTTTTTCGGCGGGATATTTATAGCAGCTTTCTCCATATCTTTTATTACCTTCTTTTTTCTGAAAGAGGAAGGGCTTTTGATTGGGGGCATACTGGTTTTTGTTCCGGATCGTTATGAAGATTCCATCCGGCATGCATTGTTTTCTATCCGTTACTTGTTGCGGCGTTATCTGGTGGGCATCCTGATTCAGACCTCTTTAATGGGCACGATAGTAACAACGGGGTTTTCTATTATTGGCGTGGAATTTAATCACGCCGCTGTTATCGGGCTTTTTAGTGGTTTGATGAACATTATCCCTTATCTGGGACCGCTGATTGGAGCTACTTTCGGGATTAGTGTGGGCACTTTGGTCTTTTTGCAATTGCCCCTGGAGATGACCTTCTTTTCGTTCTTTGGAAGCATGTTATTGGTTTTTGTTACCGCTCAGTTGATTGATAATATGTTTTTTCAACCTCTAATCTTTTCCAACAGTGTAAAAGCTCATCCGCTGGAAATATTTATCGTTATTCTGATTGCCGGATACCTGTCAGGAATTGTCGGGATGTTTCTGGCTATCCCGGTTTACACGATTCTCAGGGTAATAGCTCATGAATTTTTTAATAAATATGAAGCTGTGAAGCGATTGACCGACCGGATGTGATTTTTACCTGCCGGTTAGTTGGCCGGGGACACTGTCGGTTCGAAGGCTCAGAGCATCTTTTACTTCAATGCGATGACCATCCTGGAAAGCCACGATGTGGGCTTCGTCGAAACCGAGTTTTTTTACTGCTTTTTTAAAATCGTTTGCTTCCTGATAGGTGGGGAAAACCCCAAGTGTAAATTGATTGATTTCTGTTGAGCTGTCCTGGTGAAGAGAGATCATATTGCTGCGAAACCGGTCGAGATTAATTCCCAGGTAAGCCCCGATTTGGATGCTGAAAAAAATACCGTCCTCAGGGATGAAGAATTCAACGGTGTCGGATGCCGGGGTCATCACTTTCAGGGCCTGGTCCCGGGATGTATCTTCTTTAAGTGTTCTTTCTCCTGTTTTTTTTTCGGCAACTTCAGCCGTGTCTTCTTTTGTTAGGGAAGCCTGAAATTTGGATCCGGACGCTTGTTGGTTTTCCAACGTAAAGAAGAACAGGGCCGCCAGGGATATCAGGGCTGCCATAATGACAAGAACAAGGGTGCGTCGTAATTTTTTGACCTTCTTTTGTTGTTGTTCAGTTACATCATGCAGCCTGTCCAGTTCTTTTTCCAGCGCTTCGCGGCGAGTGTCTTCTTTCCATTGATTGAAAGCGGTTTCATGGTCGGTCATAAATGATTTTTACGTTAAGGTTTTATCAATCCGGCTTTTTCTATGATCTCTTTAATCGAGGGGAAGGTTTCATTGGCAAATCGGGCTGCTTCCGAAACCGGCAACCAGTGGACTGAGGAAATTTCTTCTTCAGCCTGAGGGGCAGGTTTTGTCTGCTGATGATCCTCCATTTCGAACCACCGGGTTTCCTTCAGTACTGGTTTTCCCGCCATATAATAAATGTGAAAAGAGGGGCCAAGCGGTTTTACGATTTCAGGCGGGGCAATTCCGCACTCTTCTGAAACTTCGCGACGGGCTGTCTGCTCAAAGCTTTCACCGGGCTCTGCTTTCCCTTTCGGGAGATCGGGACGTCCCCGCCGGTTGAGGGCAAGAAAATATTGGTGCCGGGGATCCATTACCAGTCCGCCGCCGGCTGCAATATTATCGTAACAACTTTTTACGCGGTAAAGCAATTCTCGTTTGTTGTGGTGGTAGATGAAAAATTCTTTCCTGTCCTCACTGGCTTCAAATTCGGCAAGGAAACGGCGAAGCTCGCCGTCGCTCCCAAGTTTGTGAATGGCGCCGAATTCCCGGCTCAGGTCAGAATCTATATGGTCTGTAAGGATGATGGCTCTGTCTTTGAAAAATATCTTGTACATTTGCGACATGAAAAATTTAGAGGACATTATTGCAACACAACTATTGCAAATAAAAGCAATTAAACTCCAACCTGCAAACCCTTTTACCTGGGCTTCGGGATGGTTGTCGCCCATATATTGCGATAACCGGAAAACTTTGTCATGGCCGGAAGTCCGGAATTATATTAAAATTCAATTTGCCCGCCGGATTATGGAACGTTGGCCACAGGTCGATGTGGTCGCCGGGGTTGCAACAGGTGCCATTGCCCAGGGCGCGATGGTGGCCGATGAGTTGGGAAAGCCTTTTGTGTATGTCCGCTCCAGTCCCAAAAGCCATGGCCTTGAAAACCTTGTGGAAGGGGAACTTGCACATGGAAGCAAAGTGGTTGTTATTGAAGATCTCATCTCCACCGGGGGCAGCAGCCTGAAAGCTGTTGAGGCTCTTCGCAAACAGGGAGCTGAGGTGCTTGGAATGCTTGCCATTTTTTCTTATGGTTTCCAGGTGGCTGAAGATAATTTTTCCGGCGCTGATGTGGAATATGAAACACTTAGTAATTATCAGGCCTTGTTGAAAGTGGCCAACGAAGCTGGCTATGTTTCGTCCGACGACATGGAGACTTTAGCCCGGTGGCGTGAAGATCCTTCCAACTGGCCCCGGGGATAGCTCCCTTTTATTTTTTTAATCCCGGAAAATACGGTTGATTGTATGACAAATTTTGAGAGTGAAGTAAAAACCATTGGCCACCCGGCTGGGAAAGTGTACGGATTTTTATCCGATTTTGACAATTTTGGCACCCTGATTCCTTCAGACAAGATCAGCAATTGGCAAAGTTTTGGAGACCGGTGCAGCTTTGAAGTCGACGGACTTGGCGAGGTAGGGCTCAGCATTATTTCAAAGGAGCCCGATCGACAAATAAAGTATTCTGCAGACGGGAGTGTGCCGTTTAATTTTTATTTATGGGTAGACATCACCAGTCTGGATGAGAACCAATGTCAGGTGAAGCTTACGCTGGAAGCTGATCTCAACCCGATGATGAAGATGATGGCTGAGGGGCCTTTGCAGCAATTTCTGGATATGCTTGCAGATGGAATTGCCGGGCATTCTTATTAGCCTGATCATCTATATATGAATCAGGTTAGATGATGTATTCCACTTCTTTGAAGGCATACCTGCTGATTTCCCCGTTTTTTCTTTGCAGAAAAAGATGACCTGCAGGTCCGATTTGGTAAAATTTTGCAGTGAATTCGCCGCTGGCATCTTTGTATTTGTGCCATCCTTCCCTTCTGTAAAGCCGGGTCAGGTATTTTTCTTTGATTGTTTCCCTTTCATGATTGACAAGGAAAGAGTAATGCTCGATCAAGGAATGAAAAATTTTGTCAAATAAAAGCAGAAGTTCATGCTTCTGGCCGGTCACCTGTTGCAATGATACGGGATTCGGAAGTGTTTGAGGAAAGGACATTTGATTGATGTTGATGCCGATTCCTGCTACAGCCTGATCGATGCTCTGACCACTCAGGGTGTTTTCGATGAGGATGCCGCCCAGCTTCCGGTCCTTGTGATAAATGTCGTTGGGCCATTTTATGGAGACCTCCGGAATGATTTCCCCGAGGACATCCGTGATAGCCACCGCCACGGTTTTGGAAATGATAAATTGTTCCTGGGCATCGACCATTTCGGGATAAAAGATTGTGGAAAAAGTCAGGTTTTCACCGGGATTGCTGATCCAGGCGTTTCCGGGTTGTCCGCGGCCTGCTGTCTGACGATTGGTGATCACCACCGAACATTCAGGCAGACGACGCTGTTTCAGTAATGCTTTAAGGTAAGAACTGGTGGATTCTGTCTGTTCGGGTTGAATGATTTCCGGGGGTGTATCCATGGGTTTTGATTTTGCGACACTTTGTCATATTCCCTTTCGGTTGAGTACAAAAATAGGTATATATATCCTATTAAAGTGTTATCTTTGAGCGCAAATTTATTTTATGGCATTGTTTTTTCTCTATAAATAGTGCCCGTCTATAAACTTAGCAAAGTTTGTTTTTGGTCAGGTGTCTGGACAGAAAGTGCCAATTGCAAGCCTGTCTGCCGTTTTAGGGGATAAAATGCATTTATATGAAAGAAGTTTTCTTTCATGCTTGCAATTAATTAGGCTTTAAACGCCAGGCAGGCCTGTCTGCCGTTTTGTATAAAAGTAACCATCTGTTTTAGTGGTTTTTAACAAAACACCAGCATGTTTCTTTTCTATAACCCGCCAGGCAGGCGTAACGCATCAAGTGGTGCTTTATAGACAGGTACGAAATAAAGTAAGTATAAAAGTAAACGAAAAGTGTTTTTGAATGGGAGACAATCAAACGGCAATTAATTCATCCGAACAACTTGTTAAAGCTGTTGTTTCAGGTATTCAGGAGAAAAAGGGAGGGAATATTACTGTTCTTGACCTTCGGAAGATCGAGAATATGATCG
>JBNJDH010000139.1:0-8009 GCA_051744695.1 Bacteroidota bacterium
TAATCCGGATGCGCTACGTGATGCCATGCCTGTATTATTTGATTTATTAAAAGAAGAAACACATGCCGGTGTCCGTGCAGTGCTGGGGCATTTTTTATTCGTGTTTATTCATCCCTACATGGATGGTAACGGTCGTATTGGACGTTTCCTGTTTAATGTGATGTTGGCCTCCGGTGGTTATTCCTGGACAGTAATACCACTTGCACAAAGGGATACTTATATGGCTACTTTGGAAAAAGCAAGCGTTCATGATGATATTGCTGATTTTGCCCGGTTTTTGGGAGATTTGGTGGTTGATCGTTCAAAATAAATTAATTGCGTAAAAATATCGCTTATCGCGATATGAGATATTTATTAAAGGTGTCCTTTTTTTGAATTTTAGCAAAAAGCTTTTTTTGCACCGTTGTGCACAAAGAAAAAACCCTGTAAGTGCTGACTTACAGGGTTTTACTTCTTTTTGCTTTTGTTTTCAGCGGAGAGGGAGGGATTCGAACCCCCGGACCCGTGAAGGTCAACGGTTTTCAAGACCGCCGCAATCGACCACTCTGCCACCTCTCCGGTCGATTTCGTTTTTCTGTTAAAGCGATTGCAAAATTAGCTGTTTTATTGAAATCACAAAACCTTTGGGACGAAAAAATCTTTCGGGCCTGTGTTTGCGGCAAATGACGTTTGATTGTCAATGCGTAACATGTAAAGACGCACGATCGTGTAGAGACGCACGATTGTGGGTCTCTACTGAAACATGTCATCCAGGTCATCTGCTATGTTTGTTCCCTGCCTGATGCGGTCAGCCATACCGATGCCGTCGCGAAGATTACCACCCAGCATAAGGCCGGGAAAATTGTTCTGAATGTTGTTGACGGTTTCGATGCGTTGACCTGATGAAAAACTGTATTGCGGAATGGCATGGTTGTGCCGGAAAATGCGAAGAAGGTCAGGTTCCTCATCCGGGACCATCATCATTCGCTGAAGTTCTGGAAGGACCATCTTTTTGATCTCTTCATCCTTCAAATCCACCAGGTCCTGGTTGCGAACTCCACCCAGGAAAACCGAGAGGAGGGCCCCTCCTTCAGGTGCCCGGTTTTTCAGAAATGCCGATAAAAAGAGTATTCCCAGTACATCACGGTTTTCACGGGAAGGTACAAGTCCGCCAAATGCTTTCAGCGGAATGCCCCGCCAGGTTTTGTATCCTACTGAGACTTGCACCACCCGGGCGTAATTAAGATTGGTGATTTTATTTTTTTCATCGTCCCGAAGGAAAGGAAGGATGTTTGGGACTTCATGTGCACCTGTTGTGGTTATCACGGCATCGCTTTCGATGGTTTCGCTTTTGCCATGATGTTCAAATTTGGTGGTGTAATTGGGCCCGGCCGGACAAACAGAGATGTTGTGGCATCCCAAAAGAATTTCATCGTCGGAGAATTTTCCGGTTAGCGCCTTGACCAATTGGTCCAGTCCCCCGCTCATGGAAAACATTTTTTTGGAGGCTTTTTTCAGGCGCTTGTAATATTCGGGGTTGTTTTTTTTCGCCCTGGCCAGTTCGGCATGTTTTTTCATGCTGCCGCGGATGAAGCTGCCATAGTCTTGTTCCAGATTATAGAGTTTGGGAAGTGCATAGCGGGTGACCAGTTGAGAAGGATCACCGGCATAGATGCCCAGGATGAAAGGATCCACAGCATAATCGAGAAACGATTTGCCCATTCTCCTTTTGACAAGATGCTCCAGCGTTTCGTCGGGATTTTTTCCGGGACCCCGCAAAGGTTCAGTGAGCAGCTTGAGTTTGTCTTTCCACGAAAAAAGGGGGGTGGTGATGCCGTCTTTCATGCTTTGAGGCAGGGCATGCCAGCGGTCATTTTTCCAGATTAGCCGGCGCTTTGCCTCTTCCCGGGCCGGCTCAACGGTGATTTCATCGGCGAGCTCCTCGAAAAGATCGGCCACCTCGGGGTGGGAGATCATACCGGTATTGGGGCCGCTTTCAAAAACAAAACCTTTTTCACGATGGGTGTGGATGGCTCCGCCTGTTCTCAGGTCCCGTTCAAGGATGTTGACCTGCCAGCCTTTTTTCTTGAGGTAATAGGCTGTTGTAAGTCCCGTGAGGCCAGCCCCGATGATCACTGCTCGTTTCATATTGTGTGTTTCCCTTTTTTAAGAATCAAATGGTTTTAGAAAAACGTTTGGTGCCGGCTTTTAGTTTAGGATCAAATAAAGCAGCAATGTTCCTGATGAGGAACCGCCCCGTTTCGGTAACTTTTATGGTTTCGTTGTCATAGGTTACGAGGTTGTCGTCGGCCAGGGGAACCAATTTTTCCGGATCGAAACCGGTTATATTTTTTAGTTCTTCCGGGGTTTTATTTAATCTCCCGGCGGTGGCCGACCAGTTCAGGTAATTGTTGCACATGATTTCATTGATCACTTCCCGAACGATTACATCGGTCTCGTCGGGGATGTATCCTTTGACAATGGCTGTTTTGCCTTCGTTTATGCTTTCAATGTACTCGGGAATGTTTTTGGTATTTTGGGCATAAGCCCGGTTAAGCTGACTGATGGCCGACATGCCGAACGCATATACCTGACCGGTGGTTTCGCGGGTGCAATATCCCTGAAAATTGCGGTGCAGGCTGTGGTTGTTGATGGCTACCGTCAACTGGTCTTCCGGCAATGCAAAATGATCCATGCCAATGGCTGTATATCCGGCGTTGATCAGGGTTTCTCGTGCATTTTCGAACATGGTCATTTTTTCGTCCGGGCCGGGAATGTGATATTCTTCCAGAGTTTTCTGGTGCTCTTTGACCCAGGGTACATGGGCATAGGAAAAGGTGACGATGCGCTGGGGTTTCAGCTCTATGGCCTGTCGAATGGTATCGGTGAAAGATTCAGGTGTTTGCTGTGGCAATCCGTAAATGAAATCAAGATTGACGGCCGCTCCTCCTTCCTTTAGTTGTTCCGCAATCTCCTTCAGGGGAAGGGCAGAGGGTTCTCTGTTCACCGCTTTCAACACTTTTGTGTCAAAATCCTGAATGCCCAGGCTGATGCGATTGAATCCCGCTTTCAGCAGCCGGTCGATGTAATCTTTATCCAGATAGGCCGGGTTGCATTCCATGGCAATCTCGGTTTCAGGGCTGGTTTGGAACTGGCTCCTGATGAGTTCCATGGTTTCTTCAATCTTTTCTACAGGCAGGGCATTGGGGGTGCCGCCGCCCCAGTGGATCTGGGTCACAGGGCGGTCTTTGTCCAAAAGTTCTGCAATCATTTTGATTTCCTGATGCAGGGCATTCATGTATTGATCATGCATTTTTTCATCTCTGGAAATGTGCGTGGTGCATCCGCAATAGAAGCAGAGCCTCGGACAAAAGGGGATGTGCAGATAAAGAGATATCGCCCGTGGGTTTTCGTGGTTTGAGTTCCGGATAGCCCGGATATAGTCGTCACCTGTAAAACCTTCATGAAAAGAGGTGGCCGGCGGGTAACTGGTGTATCGTGGTAATGGTTGGTTGTATTTTTCCAGTAAGGATCTGTCTATCATTTTGTAATATTTTAGAACAGGGACCAAGCGTGGCGCCTTAATACAAAAAAGATGATCTTGGGTCACTGAGTCCCCCGAACTCAACAATTTTGGAAAGCGCAAAGTTCATATTTCTTTCAAATATTACAAACCCGAAGGCATAAGTTTAGGGGATATATGCAGAGGGAAAGGAAGGATGAATGCAGAACAGAGAAGGAAATGTGGGAATAATGGTTTTAAAGGGGTGTGTTTTTCTTTATATTTCGAATCACTGCTGCCCGGAAAAAATAACTAAAAAAATTTATTTATGTCTGGATTGACGGAGGGTTGGAATATCAGAGCCACGTTCCGGGGCTTGGGTGAGCGACGGCATTTCTTGTTTACCTGCCTGCCGGCAGGCAGGCTTCTTTTTGCTGTAGCAAAGAAGTAAAAGGCTGTGCTGCCTGATCCAGTTTGCCCCGATTGATCGGGGATGCATCGGGAGCTTGAGCGCAATAAAAGAAATAATATTTTTCCCCGAACAATCGTGATTTCGAATGGAGATTTTTATTTATTAACTTATCCGATGACTCCGGGTCATCGGTGAGTAAGATAAATTTGAATTTTTTTCAAAAACAGGCAATAAATGAAACAAAACCAGTAAAATAAAGTAAAAGAGAATCGATATTGGAGATAATTAAATATAAAAAAGAAGATATTATGAATAAAGTAACACCATCACTCGCAATCCTATTACTTGGCATATTGACAATTTTTACCAGTTGCAGTAAAGATGATGAAACAAAAATTGAAAATTGGATAGTTGGCACCTGGAATATGGACAAGTATGTTCAAAAAACATATTCAGATGGAACATTGCAAGGTGAAAGCGAAAGTACTAACCTAGGGGAAATTGAGTTTAGAAAAGATGGAACAGGTACAGACATAGGTGGAAATTTTATAGGCAGCGATTTTACGTGGACCAATACTGACGAAATACTTGAACTAACAGAAAATGGTTCAACGACCGTTTATGACATTGAAGATTTTTCAGAAACAAACTTTATTTTTAGCATAACCCATACAAGCGGGACAGAAAAAGAAGTGGAACGTTGGTTTCTATCAAAATAGTTGAATCTTTAATAGAGTTAAAGCCACCAAAACAGCCGTAATATGCCTGCCGGGGTTTCACAGAAGAATTAGTTGCTTGTTTAGTCCTTTACCATTTTGCATGCAGCAAAACCCTATAAAAAAGTCATTAACTCATCCGATGAATCCGAGTCATCGGATGAGTAAGATATTGAAAATTGGACTCTTTTAAAACGTCCCCATGTTCCATCCCCAGAATTTACCGGGCGCATCAGAAAATTCAATGTAAATGCGGTCCGGACTGATGGAAAGATGTTTTTTTACCAGTTCGGGAATGTCGCCGGCCATACAACTTGCCTGTTCTTCCGTGAGGCCGATGCTTTTGACCTCCAGATAGGCTGTTGCTTCTTCCGTCCCGGCGAAGGTCATGGGCACGGGTGGTTCAAAAATGGTCATGACCACTTTTTCGGGTTTCTGCAGAATTTTGCCTACCCTGTAGGAGGCTTCTTTCAAAAATTCTTTCTGGGTTGCGGGTGCAACCTCTTTGTTGGTGTTGATTTTAAGTAACGGCATAGCTTTTCGTTTTTAGTGTTTCAAATCCTGGTAAACCGGAATGATCTCCGTATTCTTAGTTTTCATGAACTCTTTGGTCTGCTGATAATTTTTTGTAAACCCAAGCACAAAACCTCCGCCACCCGATCCGCAGAGTTTCAGGTAATATTCGTCCGTGTCAATCCCGTTTTTCCAAAGCTTTTTTATTGATGGTGGGACCATTCTCTCCATGTGGGTCAACTGAAACAAAGATAAGGCTTTCAGGTTATGATAGAAAGATGCCCGGTCGTTATTGATCAGGGAGGTGATGCAGGTATTGTTGGCCGGTGTCAGTTCTTCATCAATCAACTGCCGGTATTCGGAGTCATTTTTGTAACGGTCCATAAAACCGTCCACCAATGGGGCTGTTTTTCCCGGTTTTCCGCTGTTCAAAAGGAATATGGCTTCATCCGGGTCACGGTCGTATTGGGGAAGCCCCACGGGTTCTATGTGGTCCAGATCCTTCAGGTGCAGTGGATGTTTCATATAACAGATAAGTGGGTCAATGCCCGAGCTGGTGCCATGAAACCAGGTTTCAAGCTGGGCCAGTTGTTCTTTAAGTATCCTGATTTGCGGCGGGGTCAGGCTTGCTTTGTTGATGTGCTCATTGTCAACGTATTTCTGAAAAAAAGCAGCCACCAAGGCTCCGCTGCTACCCAGGCCGTATCCTTCGGGAATGGTGGATTCGAAATATAGTCCGTTGTCCAGGTCTTCTTTGAGTCGTTCGGTTTGAAAATCAGTTAACAGTGTTTGGTTGTTGACCAGCGTGTTTAAATAATACCAGAACTCATAGAGATGTTGATTGCTTCGCTGGGCAAATGCCAGGTCGGTATAACTTTCCCGGTTGGGAAAAGCAAGTTGCCCGTTGAAGTGTGAATAGGGGATGGTCAACCCCATTGAACCGTTTATGATGGTATATTCCCCGAACAGCATGATCTTGGAATAAAATATTTCTCCGGCTTCCTTTAGCATAAATGGTGATTTATTTTTCTGTATTCCGGTTTGATGTCAGTTTTATATCTTTTTTTCTTCCGGGCTGGCACCCGTGGTTTCAATGATTTTTTCAGGACCTTTTCCTATGCGGTCACGAATGATTTGCCCGTTTTCACAAAACTTTTTGATGGTTGAGTCCTCCCATTCCGTGACTTCTTGTCCGAAGGAATCGGGATAGAGTAAATGGATGTTGGGTCCGGCATCCATGGAAAAAGCAACGGGAATGCCTGTTTTTTCACGGAATTTCCGGGTTTCATGAATGACTGCCAGGGTGCCGGGCTGCAACAATGTGTAACCCGGCGAACTGCTCATCATCAGGCCGTGAAGGGACAGGGCCTCCGCCTCGGCAATTTCCGTGAAACCTTCCGTATTTCCGGTTTGAAGGTGTTTCAAGAGATGAGTGTTATTTTCCTGTGCCTGTGATATGCGTCCTTCTTTGTAAGGATGATGATCCATAAGGGCATGTCCATGTGAGCTGCTTACAGATTTAGGGGAGCTGTCAATGATGAGCACATCATCGTGATAGGTCTGAAAGACCGGGGCCACATCCAGGGCAACGGCATAATGGTCCGAGCTTTCGGGGATGACGGTTGTGCGTCCCCAAAGGTTCCATCCGCCAAAAACCGAGCGTGCCGCACTGCCTGAACCCAGCCGGGCAATAGAAGAAACTTCCTGAATATTGATGGATCGGGATGGATCGACCTGTTGTTGTAGGTCCGCCAGGCAAAATGCCAGTGTACACATGGCGCTGGCCGATGATGCAATGCCCGAACTATGTGGAAAAGTATTTTGTGAGTCGATTTTAAGATGATATTGAGCAATAAAGGGGATGCGTTCCTGTAAATTGTTGATAAATTTTTCGATCCGGGCAAAAAAAGCCGGGACTTCCTGGTCATTTAGCCTGAATGACAGGCCTCCGCCTTCCCTGGGAGTAGCTTTTACACGGGTTGTTGTGACCGATTCTGAAAGCGACATGCTGAGGGATGGATTCACCGGTTCCTGGATACCCTTTTTACCCCAGTATTTGACAATGGCAAGGTTGGACGGGGCTTTCCAGGTTGAAGCGTATGACCGGTTTCTACTCATTGGGTTGTTTATGTTTGATTCTTGAAAGGTTAAACAGTGTAGGGTGTCCTTTTGTTTGAAAATATCTTTTCGTTTCGTTTGCACTTAAATCAGAAAGTGCAAGAACAAAATCGCCACCCCAGGCACCCAGGGATTTGATCTCACCCGGGAAACCGGGGAAATGAAGGTCCCGCACCCGTGGCAACCCCGTGAAACAACTGATGATGTTTTCGTGTTCATCCATAAGTTGCATAAAATGGTCCGTAGAATGAGAATCAACCCATTCCCGGGAAATTCGAGATATTTCTTTGATCATTTCCTCCCGGTTGCCGCTGTTTTGTTGATGTTCCCTGATGGCTTTTGCAGAATCTTGTTTCTGGTTCAGGTAAACAATCCAGAGTTGTTCTTCAAATGGCGGGCTAAACCCGGTTTGTTGAACGATTGGGGTGTTGTTTTTCCTGTGGTAAAATAGGGGGCCGGTTGCTGTTGCACAGGCCACATCATAACCAGACCCTCCGAATGTTTTTTCCAGCAATTCATATGGATCAATTTCCAGCCATTGCGATAAAGTGCTAATGAGTGTAGAACTGCTTCCCCAGCCCCATTGTGGCGAAAATTCCAGTTGGGTGGTGATCGATTTTCCTGTCAGGGCATTAATTATTGATGGTTTGATTGCCAAAGCTGTTTTTAGAATGTTTTTCAGCTTTTCGGCCATGGACGGCGCTTCTGTTACGATGATAGAGAGGTCTTCATCGAATTGGGCATAAAACCAAAGGCCCTCCGGATGAAA
>JBNJDH010000140.1:0-7987 GCA_051744695.1 Bacteroidota bacterium
CCCCATTCGGGGCCCTGATTTCATTTTTGCCCATTCCCCCGAGTTTGCACCCGGGGTTATTCAAATTGGCCCCTTTCAGGGCCCCGTTGATTCTGTCATAAATGCATTATGCCCCAATTTTTTTGGGGTAGCAACTCGCAATGACGGGGATACCGTGGAATTTATGGATGAATTCTCACGGACAATAATGTTTCAAAAGTTGGAATATCAAAAACTATTTGCGAATTTGAAATTTACCCCGATAAACCTGATTGTTGTTGGTTCTTAATATTAAAACAAATAACCCATTATGTAGATTCGATACATCAATTGTATTTTTATAATCAATGGTTCCCTGTGTAACAATTCTTCCTTCCATAGAATAAATCTGATATGATTTCACATCTGAGCTTAAATCTTCGAAATAGAGGGAATTCTTAGCGGGATTGGGCCAAATTTTAAAATTTAAATACTTTTTTGGTCTAAAAATCGAATTCCAGGGATTGTATTCAGAAAACCAGATGCTATCGATGGAGAAATCAACTTCGTGATTCACTTCTGCATCCTTGTCCAGCCATATACGAAGGGCCTCCACCCGGCATGGAAGAAATTCTCCTCCATCCTCAACATCGCCATATGTGTATGACAACGTATTTTGCTCGTCGGAAAACGAAAAATCTTCAATCGTGAAAAGATCTTCTTCATTGAACACCCCGCTTCCATCAATGACCGCGGCCTTGATCTCCCCGGGCCATTCTCCCTCAGGAGAAAATGCAAAATTCAACTTTGCATAGTCATGAAGATCAATTGGTTGATCAAAATTTAACTGTATGTAATTTTCAGATGAAGGAGCCAATTCTGAATAACTGATTTGAAGCTTTTCACCCCCGGACAATCCGATTTCTCCGGCCACCGGTTCATTGACCTGCCAGCCACCTGAACCGGTTTCTGTTGAAACTTCAAACTTATCATTTTCAGGAGTCAGGGGATCCTCGAAATAATCATCCGGTGCCAGCCTTATGTCACCCAAAACAAAAGTTCCTTCACCGGCCCGTCCTGAGCCCCCATAATTTACATATAACCGAACCTCCTCAATCTGCTCCATATCCCACTGTGAAATGCTGCCGGAAAAAGTATGGCCGTATATATGAAAGTGTTTATTCGAAACAATGTCATCAATTTTAAAAAGATCGTAGGTGTTGACGCGGCCTTTCCGATCTACTAAATCAAGCCTGAGCAAGCCAGGTGCATCACCACCAAGCACTTTTACGGGAATCCGGACGGAACGGAATTCACTAAAATCACCCAAAAATGATAAAGGCAAACGGATATATGGATTGGACTGTGGACTGGAAACTGAATAATCCACTTTCAAATTTCCTTTTGATGTACTTTCGAGCGCAAACTGGTTTCCCTCATCTTGTTCGGGCACCTGCCACAAGGGTTGATTTTCTTCATTAAGCGGAGACAAAACAAAGGGGGCCTCTTGAGGTGATTTTACCAGGCGAACCTCACGGACATCTCCCTCCTTCTCCTCACATTCGGACACGATCCGGCAACCAATCGTCCCGGACGAGCTCCCCCATTCAATCGTGATTTCACTGGAATTTTCACCCGAAAGCACTTGTGCATCAGAAGGTATTTCCCAATGATATTCAACATTATCAAGTGAAGGCACCGAAAAGGAGACTTCTTCGCCTTCCCCGGCAACATCAGGACCTTCCACCGAAAAATCGGAAATGAAATCCTGATAAACCCTGACATAATCAATTTCCATGACAGCTTCCTCAAGATCCGAGTCTACTCCTTCGACGCCCCCCCAATCGCCACCAATGGCAATATTTAAAATAAGAAAAAAAGGTTGATCAAAAGGCCATTCTTTATAGGAGGTGTTTCGATTGGAAAAAGAAAAATACTCTTCCTCGTCAACAAACCATTTGATTTCATCGGGCGTCCATTCGATGCTGTAAACATGGAATTCATCCTGGGCATCGGATACTTCAATGCTTCCGCCTTTCTGTGTATTGTCTTTATGATTGAAAGCTTCAGTATGAATCGAGCCATGAATGATACCGGGATCATAGCCTACATGCTCCATGATGTCAATTTCACCGCTTTTTGGCCAGGTTCCGTAAACCGATTCCTGGGGCATCATCCAGATGGCAGGCCATGTTCCCACGCCCCGGGGAAGTTTGGCACGAATTTCAAACCGACCATAAAGCCAGGACGCTTTTCCTGAAGTCACCAGCCGGGCCGAAGTCCAGGCTCCGGTTTCAGACTTTTTGGCATGAATTTTCAGAGTGCCGTCGCTCACATAGGAATTATCACGCTCATCTGTGTAATTTTGCCTTTCATTGTTTCCCCAGCCGCCAGCACCGGTTTCGTAGTTCCAGTGATCTGGATCGGGTTCGCCCTCATAATTAAATTCATCAGAAAACACCTCAAACGAACACTCCTGTCCAATTGTCATCAGGGGCGCAATCACCTGGATAACAAAGAACAAAAAAATAAATTTGCCAAAAAACCTGAATGGGGTCATAAGTTAATTATTTAATACAGATCTGAATTCCTATTAATCATTGATAGACACGTACATAATCCACAAACATTTTCGCTGGGAAAATCGAGTCATCCACTCCGTGAAGCCCTCCCCAGTCACCACCAACGGCGACATTCAAAATCAAATGAAAACGTTTGTCAAATGGCCATTCTTCGGGGCCTTTTCCACTATTTTTAAAAGTAAACACGTTTTTATCATCAATAAAAAAGTCAATTTCATCCTGGTCCCATTCAATGGCATAGACATAAAAAGCATCCTCACAATGGGGCACATAGGTGGCTTTTCCAATCTGCGTTCCTTTACTATGATTAAAAGCCTCGGTATGAACAGTTGTATGAATCGAATCGGGTTCATAACCCACATGTTCCATAATATCGATCTCACCACTTTCGGGCCATCCCCCGTATTCCCAGTCGGTGGGCAGCATCCATATAGCAGGCCAAATGCCACGTCCACCGGGAACCTTAGCACGAACTTCGATTCGTCCGTTTAACCAGTCACCTTTCTCTTTAGTCGTCAACCGGGCAGATGTGTAGTTGAAATCATTCCAGGGTTCACGGATAGCCGTAATGATCAGGTTCTCTCCATCAACATAGGCATTGCGCTTCCGCTCAACTGTATAAAACTGCAGCTCATTGTTTCCCCACCCATACGAATTGCCAACAGTGTCATAGTTCCATTTGGTTTCATCGGGCAATCCTGTATAATCAAATTCGTCATTCCAGACCATCTCCCAATCCTCGTTCTGTTCTCCGGCGCAGCCGGGAAACAACAAACCAAATAAAACAACAGGCAAGAAAAAAAATATTTTTCCCGGTGTCATAAAAATACCATTTACCATCCAAAACCGGCTGCCCCCAAATGAGCAGGGAGCAGCACGGATATTGGAAATTTTATTTCAATTCAAAGCTTTCTTTCAGACCTTCTGCCGCATTGGGGGCAATCCAGACCTCAAAGCGGCCGGTTTCTGTTACATATTCCCCATCGGGGGTATAAAAACCGAGTTGTTCCTGAGTCAATTCAAAGGTCACATCACGACTTTCACCAGGCGCCAGTTTAATGCGCTGATAATCTTTCAACTCACGTACGGGCCGGGTGTAAGAAGCAACAAGGTCGCGGGTATAGAGCTGAACGATTTCAGTTCCTTCCACATCACCGGTATTGGTAATTGTAGCTGTAACTTTCAACACATCATCTTGTTGAATTTCTTCAGAAGAAAGCTTGACATCAGAATAATCGAAAGTTGTATAGCTCAATCCAAACCCGAAAGGATATAAGGGCGTAAATCCATAATCCAGATAATGGCTGGTATTACCCAAAGAATGCTGAACAGCTTGAACTGGGATGTCATCGATGTGTGTCCAGCTATCATTCGAGGGAGGACGGCCTGTCATTTTATGGGCATAATAAATGGGAACCTGGCCTTCGCCTTTGGGGAAGGTAACAGGCAAACGGCCCGAGGGTGTTTTATCCCCAAATACCAGGTCGGCCAGAGCCGGACCCGCCATTGTACCCGGATGCCAGGCATACAAAACGGCATCAGCCAGATGTTGGGTTTCATATAAGCCCGAAGGACGGCCAGACATTACAACCATCACCACTGGTTTATCTTTTGATGCAGCCAGTTCCAGGAGTTCTTCCTGAGCACCGGGCAATTCCAGTTCGGCCAGGTTTTTGGCTTCACCCGAAAGGATGGATTCCTCGCCAACCACGGCCACAACAACTTCAGAATTGTCAATGGCTTTTTCTACATCGGAGAAACCCTCTGTTGATTTTTCACGGCTATATTCAAGACCTTCGGCAAAAAAGGTATTTTCTGATCCGTTTTGATCATTAAAAGCATCCAGCACAGTACGGGAATCATTCTCATCCCCGTCAAAAATCCAGGTACCCAGCTGTTCGTAGGGCTGATCAGCCAACGGCCCGACCAGGGCTACTTTAGTACCTTTTTTCAGAGGAAGCACATCGTCTGAATTTTTCAGCATGACCACACTCTGGGCCGCCAGATCCCGGGCCACTTCCAGGTGGTCGGAATGCACAAGAACAGATTCGGAAAGCGATTCGTCCACATAAGGATCATCAAACAATCCCATACGAAACTTAATGCGCAGAATCCGTCTGACTGCATCATTGATCCATTCCATGCTGACTTTATCTTCTTCCAGTAATTGTTTAAGGTGGCCGGCATAAGTTCCGCTGGCCATTTCCATGTCGACACCCGCGGAAAGTGCAAGTTCGGCGGCATGTTTTTCGTCCCTGGCAAAGCCATGAGGAATCATCTCCTGAATTGAGGCCCAGTCGCTCACTACAAAGCCATCGAAACCGTATTGATCTTTCAGGATTTCACGGATGTTTTTTTTATGGCCAGTTGCGGGAATGCCATTAATATCATTAAAAGCCGTCATAACAGTTGCGGCACCGGCATCCACAGCTTCCCGGAAAGGAGGAAGATACACATTGTGAAGGTAGATATCAGGAATGAGGGTGGTGTTGTAATCGCGACCGCCTTCAGCAGCACCATATCCGATAAAATGTTTGGCACAGGCGGCAATAGTCGATTGATCGGAGAGATCATCACCCTGAAATCCCTGTACCATGGCGCGAGCAACCATAGAATTAAGCAACGGGTCTTCTCCGGCGCTCTCGGCAATACGTCCCCAACGTGGATCGCGGGTCACATCAATCATCGGTGCAAAAGTCCAGTTGACACCGGTAGAGGCAGCTTCTTTGGCCGCAATCGCTGCCGACTCCCTTACCAGGTCTTCATTCCAGGAAGCAGCCATTCCCAAAGGGATAGGAAAAATGGTTCGAAAACCGTGAATCACATCACGCCCCATGATAAGTGGAATTCCGGAAGGACTTTCTTCAAGGGCTATCCGTTGCAATTCATTAATATCTTCGGCCCCAACCATATTCAGCAGAGAACCGATCTGCCCTTCCCGGATGGCTTCCTTCAATTTCTCTTCAGACCCATAAACCCCGGGATCCACCTGGACCATCTGGCCGATTTTCTCATCAAGGGTCATTTGGTTTAAAAGTGATTCAACTTCAGCATCAACATCCTCACTGATATCGGATTTCTGACCTTTATCATTGAACCCAAATAAAATTGGCGTCATCAGGAACGCCAACAAAAATATTTTTTTAAAACTCATGTTCATTCAATCACATTTAAAGAAAAAGGGGGGTGGAGAAAAATTCTCCACCATCCCTTTATTCTGGTTTTAATAGTTGTGCTTAGTTGTTATTACTCCTCGACAGGCCTGAATACCCAGGTCCATCCGGTTTCATATTCATTAAAAGGAACATATAAGACCAACTCATCTTCAGTAAGGCTCATAATTTGATACTCACCATCTTCACTTCCTGTTTGAACACCTTCCCCTGAAGTATGCCCCAATACAGGAGCATCATTGAGGGTTAAAATGGATTTATCAGTATTCAATATAAAAGAACCTTCTTGCGGCTCGGCATTAGGACCTGAATAGTAAGTGTAATTATTCCCGCCAATAATATCGAAATGCATTCTGCCATCCACATCAGACGGAGGTACAGCACCATCACCACCAGCATTCCACCAAAAAGACATATGTCCGTCAGGATTGTCAGGTTCAGCCATAAACCACCACAAACCGCCATCACCCGGAGTACCGGCAAATTCCCATGATTTTCCTTCCGAATCACGGACAAGTGCTTCTAACATGGGACTGAGAAGAGAAAAATCATCCTGCTCTATCTCGATGGTCTTAGTAATTTGGGTATGACCTCCATCAGTCAAGAGAGTCATTTCAACATCATATGACCCTTTAACCGGATATTCGGCCTTAACGCTTTGTCCTTTTGCAGAATTACCATTGCCAAACTCCCACAATGCAACACCTGGTCGCGAGGACTCATCCTCCAGCTCAATCACATTTGGATTATCCGTCTCATTCACAGAAAAATCCAATTCCTGCTCTTGAGGTAGTGGTCCCAATTCACGGTCATCTAATTCCTGTGGTTCACAAGACCACAGCAACAATGAAACCATTGTGAATATTACTCCTGTTTTCAATATATATCTCATATCTAATGTTTTTTTAATCAGTCACTAATAAGCAGGTTAATTAATAGCCATCATTTTGTTCCAGTTTAAATTCACCTTCAGTACGGTCAATTTCTGACTGGGGAATAGGCAGGTACTTCTTATAAGGTTCCCATGTTCGCTCTGATGAATATTCTTCATTGTTTTCAGTCAAAATGTCGGCATCACCCCAGCGAACCAGGTCCCAGAAACGCATTCCTTCACCAATAAATTCGCGGCGGCGCTCTTCCTTAATATTCTCTGGATCGGCAGTAACAGACTCAAAATCATCTCCCATGGCACGTCGTCTCACCTGGTCCAGAAGATCCTGAGCTGAAAGCCCACCCTCTGGTGAAACACCATGCATGGCAATAAGCTCAGCTGCATTGAGAAGGGTTTCTGCATAACGGAAAATGCGGAGATTGTTTTCGTAATTCAAATCGGGCGTATAAGGAGCATCGTTATATTCTTCTCGAGCAGCATATTTAGCCATGAACAACCCGGTATCCTGGAACCTTTCTGTATAAGTTCCCTCTGCAAACTGATTAATAGAAGCAGCAAGACGTTCGTCTCCCTCATTAAAAATATCGGGCACGTCGGGACGAACGGGACCAAATCCCCATCCACCTTTATAGTCGCTTTTACCACTAAGTTGATCTGCCCCATTGAGTTCGTTGGGTGATATAAAAGCAGGCAGGTTTGTTCCATAGCCGGTCCAGGCCGCTCCCCAATCCCGACCTTCGGGAAGGTGGTTCACTTCAAAAATGGATTCTTTACAGAATTGTCCCGACCGTGGCCAAATCTCGGCATAATTATCCATCAGCCCATAATCGCTGTCATTGATAATCTCGGCCATGTCGGCCAAAACCTCATCATAGCGGTCCTGGTCCTTTTGATACATGACAACACGAGCTTTCAACATCATTGCCGCAGCCTTTGTGACCCGTCCATTTTCGGAACCACTGACATTCATGGGCAGTTTATCACCTTCAATGGCATAATCCAGATCTTCGATCAGTTCAGCATAAATTTCATCAGCTGAATACTGGGGAGCCATGTAAGGTTCATCCAGATCTTCTTCGAAATAAGGGATGTTGCCCCAGAATTTCCAAAGCCAGTGCAGATAATAAGCCCGCAGAAAATGTGCCTCTGCACTCAATCGATTCAGATCATCTTCGCTTACATCAACAGCATTTTCACAGGCAATAATGGCATTATTGGCCCTGCTTATTCCACTGTAATAGATATTCCAGAGACCTCCGGGAAGTTCCCGCGGCGTAGCGTTGAGCTGAGATAGACGATACAATTGAGCCTGGTCGCCGGCATCTCCGCCACCTTTGAAAATATCATCTGACCGGAGGTCGGACATGAGGACAATGCTGTTA